>JAUQQB010000133.1 GCA_030550075.1 Chloroflexota bacterium
CTGGGATTCAGGGGACGTGGAGGGGGAAGAGGTATTCGGGTTCATCTCGTTCATCCGCATCCTCCTCAGGGAAGAAAGATCTCGAAGAGCGCTGGGCCGGGGTCCTCGACCCCCAGCCCAGCGCCCTGAACCCTGAACTCCCGGCGATCCGCTTATCCGCGCGCTCCAGGCGAGAGCTCCAGGGAGAACGAAGGGGTCTGTGGCTTGATAATGAAGGTGCAGTACATATCCCCGCTCAGAATGCAACTGGAGCGCTCCACATCGGCCTCCAGCGTCAGGGCGATCAGGGTGCGATCCAGATCACATACTTCGGGGTGGTGATGGACCACATAGTTATACGGGCAGTTGTATTGATGCAGACGCAGCTCATTGCCCATCTGCTCCCAGCGGGCCAGGAAGCCCTCTTCCCCCAGCAACGCCACCAGCGCCTCCAGCTTCTCCTCCAGGGTCCGGCAGGCCCGCACCTGCTCGCCATGCTCCACCGCGATCTCCTGGGCGATGGCGATAAACAGACGGTGGATCTCCTCCTCGGGCATGCGGGCTTTCAATTCGTTCAGGAGGCGGGCCGCCAGCCGATGATAGCCCTGAGGGAACTGAGAGAGGGCTTCTTCCCGGAGGAAAAAGACCAGCCGGGGTCGCCCGACGCCTCGACGCTCCAGCTGGGCATCCACCAGCCCTTGACGCTGAAGGACATTCAGGTGATAATGAATGGTAACCGGCGTGAGACCCAACTCCTCCGCCAGCTGGGCCACGGTCATCCGCCCTCGTTCTTTCAAACGCTGCAGGATCTGCTGACGGGTCTGGCTCATCAAGCACACCCCTTTCCAGAACCAGTTTGAGCGTCTCCACTTCCGAACGCGCCTGCCTCCCAGAGCGCCCCCCAGACCCTCCCGGGGTTCCTTCCCCTATCTTAATGGGTCTCGCTCAAGCTGTCAATTTCTTAGATTTTTATGAAAAGTATTGACAAATGCAGGATGGCGTGGTAAGATAAGACCTGAGTCGATCCAGGTGGATGGGAGCCTCCCTGACATGCCCGGGAAATGGGAGAGGGGGGATGCCCCTCCTCCAGATCCCTAAACGATCATCAGGAGGGCAGCGAGCAATGGAAGATGCGCTGATCATTCGGAATCTCCACATCCGAGTGGAGAACAAACCGGTCCTGCAGGGAGTGGATCTGACGGTTCGCAAAGGGGAAATCCACGCCCTCATGGGCCCGAATGGTTCCGGCAAGACCACCCTCGCTTATGTCCTGATGGGCCATCCCGCTTACGCCGTGGAACGTGGAGAGGTCCTCTGGAAGGGGCAGAACCTCCTGGAGCTACCTCCCGACGAGCGGGCCCATCTGGGCCTGTTCCTGGCCTTTCAGTATCCGGTGGCCGTGCCGGGGGTGACGGTGGCCAACTTCCTGCGCACGGCGCTGAACGAGCGCCGCAAGCGCCTGAACCCGGAGGACAAGGGGATCCTGATCCCGGAGTTCCGCAAGTTGCTGCGCGAGAAGCTGGCCCTGCTGGGACTGGAAGAGTCCTTCGCGACCCGGTATATCAACGATGGCTTCTCGGGGGGTGAGAAGAAGCGCCTGGAGATCCTCCAGATGGCGGTCCTCCAGCCGGAGATGGCCATCCTGGATGAGACGGATTCCGGTCTGGATATCGATGGGGTGCGCACGGTAGCTGAGGGGATCAACCGGATCTTCAACCCCAACATGGGGATCCTGCTGATCACCCACTATCAGCGCATCCTGAATTATGTGAAGCCTCACTTCGTCCACGTGATGTATAACGGCCGCATCGTCGCCTCCGGTGGGCCCGAGCTGGCCCTGGATCTGGAGGAGAAGGGCTACGAGTGGCTCCGGGAACAATTCGCTGAGCAACCAACCGCTTAAGGGAGGGGTCATGGCGACGGAGACCTTCGATCTGAACGAGCTGGGGACCTATAAATACGGCTTCTCGATGCCGGAGCGCTATGCCTATAAAGCCCGTAAAGGCCTCTCCCGGGAGATTGTCGAGGAAATCTCCTGGTTAAAGGGAGAGCCAGACTGGATGCGGGAGTTCCGACTGCGGGCCCTGGAGATCTTCCTCTCCAAGCCAATGCCCACCTGGGGAGCCGATTTATCCGTGATCGATTTCGACGATATCTACTACTACATCAAGCCCACGGATAAGCAGAGCCGCTCCTGGGACGAGGTGCCGGAGGAGATCCGGCGCACCTTTGAGCTCTTAGGGATCCCCGAGGCAGAACGCAAGTTCCTGGCAGGGGTGGGCGCGCAGTATGAAAGCGAGGTGGTGTATCACAACCTCCAGGAGCATCTACGCAAGCTGGGGGTCATCTTCGTCGACACGGATACAGCGGTGCGGGAGTATCCGGACCTGGTGCGCGAGTATTTCGGCACAGTGATCCCGCCCGATGACAACAAGTTCGCCGCTCTGAATTCAGCGGTCTGGTCCGGTGGCTCGTTCATCTATGTCCCATCCGGCGTGCATGTGGATCTGCCGCTCCAGGCCTATTTCCGCATCAACGCCCAGAACGTGGGCCAGTTCGAGCGCACGCTGATCATCGCGGAGGAAGGCGCCTTCGTGCATTACGTGGAGGGCTGTCTCCCGGCCGGGGAACAGGTGAGCACCGGCGATCGCTGGGTGAACATCGAGGCAGTGAAGCCCGGCGATTTCGTGGTCACGGAGACCGGCCACAAGGCGAAAGTGCGTGCAGTAATGGTCCGCCCCTATCAGGGAGATCTAATTGAGATCCAGCCGCTCTCCCGCTATAACATGTTCCGGCTGACTCCGGAGCATCCCGTCCTGGTGGTGCGCCGGGAGGCGGTTCGCGTCCGTCGTCGCGCGCGCGGCAAGTGGTTGCCGGAAGTGGATACCGCCCGCTTGCTCCAGGCCCGTCCGACCTATGTGCCCGCTGGCGAGCTGCGGGAGGGGGACTTTCTGGTTTTCCCGAAAGTCCAGGCGGAAAGCTACAATCCTGCCTTCACGTCGGAGCTCCTTCGGCTGCTCGGCTACTATCTGGCGGAAGGCTCGGCTTATGTCCATAAGACCCTCCGCCAGCCGGTGGTTGCTTTCTCCTTTGGCGAGCATGAGATTCAGGCCATCGAAGAGGCGAAACGGCTGATCCGGCAGGTCACGGGGAAAAAGCCCCAGGTCGTCCATGTGCGGGGTAAGCATGCGGTCACCATCTCCGTCTATTCCCGCGAGCTGATGGAGTTCTGCCTGGAGCATGCGGGGAAAGGGGCTGCCAACAAGCGCCTGAGCGAAGCGGTGATGACGCTGCCGCCGGAGCAGATCACTCCCCTGCTGGAAGCTTACTTCGCTGGGGATGGAAACCGATGGCCTCGGGGTTCAGCCGAGCTGCGTCGAATCGCCACGGCCTCGGAGACGCTTGCCCGCCAGATCCAGGAGTTGCTGGCCCGACAGGGCATTTACGCTAGCATTCAGGTTCGGAAGGGAGGCTCTGATTTCGTTCAGGGCCGTCGAATCCGACGGAAGGACCAATTCATCCTCACCTGGACGCATGGGCGGCGCATGGGAGAGGTTCGCGACGCTGGGGATTATTTCCTGGTTCCCATCAAGGCCATTCGCCGTGTCCCATACGAGGGGTTCGTTTTCAACCTGGATGTCGAGGAGCCCAACTCTTACTTGGTGCGGGGCTTCGCGGTGCACAACTGCACAGCACCGATTTACACCACTGACTCCCTGCACAGCGCGGTGGTGGAGATCATCGTCAAGCCCGGCGCCCGGGTCCGCTACACCACGATCCAGAACTGGTCCACAAACGTTTACAACCTGGTGACCAAACGCTCAGTGGTCCATCGGGATGGCGTAATGGAATGGGTCGACTGCAACCTGGGTTCCAAGGTGACGATGAAATACCCCAGCGTCTACCTGCTGGAGCCGGGCGCCCGGGGGGAGATCCTCTCCATTGCCTTCGCGGGCCACGGTCAGCATCAGGACGCGGGGGGCAAGGCGATCCACGCCGCACCGCATACCAGCTCCCGCATCATCTCCAAGTCCATCAGTAAAGATGGCGGACGCACCTCCTATCGGGGCCTGGTGCGGGTTTATCCGGGCGCCGAGGGAGCCAAAGTGAGCGTCAACTGCGACGCCCTGATCCTGGATGAGATCTCCCGCTCCGATACGTATCCGTATATGGAGATCGAGGAAGACAACGTCACCATCGGCCACGAGGCCACAGTGAGCAAGATCAGCGATGAGCAACTGTTCTACCTGATGAGCCGGGGTATCCCTCAGGAAGAGGCAGCGGCGATGATCGTTACCGGGTTCGTGGAACCCCTGGTGAAGGAGCTGCCCATGGAATACGCGGTGGAGATGAACCGGCTGATCCGTCTACAGATGTCCGGCTCGGTGGGTTAATCCCACCGGGGTTGCAGGAGGAGGCTGGGCGGTTGGATAGCGCCCCGGCTCGGAAAGATCCGCCGGGGCGCTCCACCCCCAGGGGAACCTTGGGCATGGGTTTCCAAGGAGAACAGGCATGAAGCGAAGTGCCTGTTAAGTTCACAAAAAGGACGGGCACTCCCATGCCCGGCAGGTCTACAGAAAACCGTAAGGCGGATTTCCAGCCCCGAAGGGGGCTTTCGCAAATTCAGCCCGGCGCTTGAGCGCCGGGCAACTTGTATTCACAGAAATAGAACGATCACTACCCTCATGGAGGTTCAAGCCCACAATGGCGGAAGCTCCTCTGATTCGAGAGGCCCGGGGCATTGGCCCCGAAGCATTTGAGGCGTTCATGGAGATCCGTCAGGAACCTGAATGGCTTCGTCAGGCTCGTCGCGAGGCCTGGCAGATCCTGCGTGAGACCCCGAAGCCAGGGCCGAACGATGAGGCCTGGCGTCGCACCGATCTCCGAGCCCTTTCGATTGAAGATCTGACGACCGTCATCGTCGGCGATGGCGCAACCCCGCCAGAGGAAATGCGGCGGATTCCAGAGCGGCGGGACGATCTCGCAGGAGGGCTGTTGCTCTTCAACGGCCAGCCTGTTCTTCGCTGGGTGGATGAGCGGCTGGACCGTCGGGGGCTGATTTTCACGGATCTGCTCACCGCGGTCCGAGAGTATCCGAATCAGGTCATCCCCTACCTGGGCCAGGTGGTGCGACCAGGGGATGGGTTCTTTGCGGCTATGAACGCCGCCTTCTGGCGCAACGGGATTTTCCTCTATGTGCCACGCGACCTGGAGGTCTCATTGCCTTTGCGGGCCGTGATCGGGCTGCATGGAGCTCCTACGGATTTCTCCCGCATCCTGATTGTGGTGGAGCCCGGCGCCCAGGTCACTTTCATCGATGAACGCCTGGCCGACGATGCGTTGGGAGCGGCCTTCCATAATGGTACCGTAGAGGTTTATCTGAAGGAAAACGCACGGCTGACCTACATCGCCCTCCAGAACTGGGGCCGCTATATGTGGAACTTCACCCATGAGCGGGCCTTCGTGGACCGGGACAGCACCCTCGACTGGGTGGTGGTTGGGATGGGCAGCGGCGTCACCAAGACTTTCCTGGAGGTCGCTCTGATTGGCCGCGGGGCCACTGCTTACATGTCGGGAGTCTTCTTTTTCGATGGCCAGCAGCATGCAGACTATGATACGGAACAGGATCACATTGCCCCTCACACGAAGAGCGACCTGCTTTATAAGGTGGCCCTCAAGGATCGCGCCCGCTCCGTATGGCAGGGGATGATCCGGGCGCATCCAGGGGCTCAGAAAACGGATGCCTACCAGGCCAACCGCAACCTGATCCTTTCCCCTCACGCCCGGGCCGATTCCATCCCGGGCCTGGAGATCATGGCGAACGACCTGCGGTGCACCCATGGTGCGACGGTGGGACAGATCAATGACGAAGAGCTCTTCTACTTGATGTCCCGCGGCCTCTCCCGGCCCGTCGCCACCCGTTTAATCGTCGAGGGGTTCTTCGCCCCGGTCCTGGATCGTATCCCAGTGCCCGACATTCGGCGCCAGGCAAATGCCCTTATCCACCGCAAGCTGGGCGTTCCATCGGAGGAAGAGTTCTAAGGAGTTCAGAGTCACTTTAACCATTCAGACACCGTCGGGAAGGGATGGCTTCACCCTTCATCTCCTGGGGTTTTGTTTCCTTCCTCAACTGCTGGCCAAACTAAGGAAGATCCAGGAGGGGCAGCGGCCTCTGGCCGCCCCCTCCTGGAGGTTGATTCCCTTCTTCCTCTGCTGTCCTCTGGACCTTGTCGGGGAGGAGGGTCTCTTTGATCAAGCCAAAGTGCCGGGTTGCATTAAAATGATTAGAGCCTGCACCTCTGGCCAGAGGGTATGATCCGCAACGCTTGTTGAGGTGAGCACTCGCGGAGGGCCGTATGAAAAGCGCTGCGCTGCGAACGGAACTGAATGTCGAACGCATCCGGGCGGATTTCCCCATCCTTCACCAGACCATCCATGGAAAACCCCTGGTCTTCCTGGACAGCGCGGCCAGCTCCCAGAAGCCGATCTCCGTGATCGAGGCGATGAATGAGTATTACCGCACGACCCACGCGAACGTCCATCGGGGGGTCTATCAGCTGAGCGAGCGGGCCACCGCGCTTTATGAGGAGGCCCGTGGTAAGATTGCGGCCTTCATCGGCACTGCCTCCCCCAAGGAAATCATCTTCACCCGCAACACTACAGAAGCCATCAATCTCGTAGCCTACGCCTGGGCCCGCCCCTTCCTCCGGGAAGGCGATGAGATCCTTCTCACGGAGATGGAACACCACAGCAACCTAGTTCCCTGGTTCCTGGTCGCTCAGGAAAAAAGGCTTCGCATCCGCTACATCCCGATCGATGATGAGGGTCGTTTACGGCTGGATCTTCTAGATACGCTGATCACGGAGCGAACCCGCCTGGTGGCGGTGACCATGATGTCCAATGTGCTGGGGACCATTAATCCGCTGCGGCCGATCATTGAGAAGGCCCATGCCGCCGGGGCCATCGTGCTGGTCGATGGGGCCCAGGGAGTGCCACATATCCCGGTGAACGTTCAGGAGCTGGGATGCGATTTCCTGGCTTTCTCGGGCCACAAGATGTGTGGGCCCACTGGCATCGGGGTGCTGTGGGGACGGCGGGATCTTCTGGAGGCCATGCCGCCTTTTCTGGGCGGCGGCGATATGATCCGCCGGGTCACCTTTGAAGGCGCGGAATGGAACGAGCTCCCCTATAAGTTCGAGGCCGGGACCCCTGCAATCGCGGAGGCAATCGGCCTGGGGGCGGCGGTGGATTACTTAAGCCGCATTGGCCTGGAGGCCATCCACCGCCATGAGCAGATGCTGGCGGCCTATGCGATGGAACGGCTGAGCGAGATCCCGCGCATCCGGATCGTTGGCCCTCCCCCCGCGGAGCGCGGCGGCGTGGTGGCCTTTGCGATGGATCGGGTGCATCCCCACGACATCGCCACCATCCTGGATCGGGAGGGGATCTGTATCCGGGCCGGCCATCATTGCGCCATGCCCCTGCACGAGCGCCTGGGGTTAACCGCGACCGCGCGGG
>JAUQQB010000134.1 GCA_030550075.1 Chloroflexota bacterium
GATTTTTCTCCCCCCTCCCCATGGCCCTTTGGGCCGTGGGGAGGGGGGAGAAGGGGGGTGGGACCATTCCGTCCTACCTTTAGAGCTTTCAACTGCGTAACTCCTAATCCAATGAAAAATTGACCTTGGCCCTTAACAGGGCGCGTCTTCCAGATCTCGCCATCCGGAACCTATGGTCCGCTCCCCAATCAGCGAGCGCGCCATTTGATAGAACGCCAGGGAGGTCAAAGCACCCGCTTCCAGCTCCTCCGCAGACGGCAATCGAAGGGGCACCGCGATCCAGCGCACCATCCGCCACAGAGTGAAAGCCGGATGGAATCCCAGCGCCCGCAAGGCTTCGGCCACCTCCGGGGTCTCCCGACGAACCTGCACATAAACCGGATGCCGCCAGCGGACGCCCAGGTCCGTGAGGGTCTGCGCCAGCTCCCGGAGCGGATCCTCGGATACACTTCGGATTTCTTCAATCCAAGCTCCCTTTGCCCCCCGATAAAGCGCCCACGATGAAGCGCGGATCGTAGGCTCGCGGCCAGCAAGCGTCCGAAATGCCTGCTCCACCACTCCGGCGGAGCCTGACCAAACGGTGTAACGACGGGCTCGCTCGAAGCCCAGGCGCTCCAGAAGGGCCGGCCGCAGTTCGTCCACCCCCACATCTGCCACCAGACGTCGGATCCCGTGAGCAGCCGCCCACTCTGCAACGGCGCGGAAAACCATCTCCCATCCGGTTATCGCTTCCGGTTCCGAGATGGCTGACGCGGGGGCCATAAAAAGTAGGCGTCCCTCATCCCCACGGCGCCGGTGGCTTAATTGAAGAAAATATGACCCCGAGTGATCCGAAAGAGTCAGCACCGGCGCTAAGTCTGGGAAGAACATCGAAACCGTGGCAGCCTCGACCGGATGGAAGCGATCCACCCGCGCTGCCCGCTCATCCAGATATAAGCCCGCGTGGGCAGCCGCCAAGAAACGCGGGCCGTCCCTCATCCGTAAGGATCGGATCATCGACGGGAAGCCTGTCGAACGATTTCCAGGAAATACTGATGGAATCGAGGATCATCCGTCAGCTCAGGATGGAAAGCGGTGGCCAGCAGATGCCCCTGCTGAGCAGCCACAATGGTTCCATCCTCCAGACGGGCCAGGACGTCCACATCGGGCCCCACAGCCTCAATCAGCGGGGCCCGGATGAAGATCGCACGGAAAGGCCGGGGATCCCCTACCCGGGCCAGGGCCGGGATCTCCAGATCCACTTCAAAACTATCGACCTGACGACCAAAGGCGTTCCGTCGCACCCGGACATCCATCATGCCCAGGGTGGGCTGAGGGCGGCCCACATCCCGCGCCAGGAAAATCATGCCCGCGCAGGTGCCCCAAATCGGCATGCCCGCCTCAGCCATCTGGCGGAGTGGCTCCATCAAACCATAACGCTCCACCAGCACGCCGATGGTGGTGCTCTCCCCGCCCGGGATGATCAAGCCATCCACCTTCTCCAGATGTGAAGGGAGGCGAACATCCACGGTCTCCACACCCAACCGGCGAAGCACCTGCTGATGCTCCAGGTAATCTCCTTGCAATCCCATTACCCCGATCCTCACCATGCACCTCCTGAAAGATAAGGGGGTAATGCCCTTACAACGGAGTACGCACTTCCGCTTTTCTTTTCCGCAATCCTTCGAGCCGCGGAAAGGGAGAACCCCAAAGGGTCTCACCACCCACGCAATGCCAGGCGCTGAGCCTCTGTGAGCTGCCGGACATCCATACCATACATCGGCTCGCCCAGGCTACGGCTGACCATCGCCAGGATCTCCGGCTCCTGCCAGTAAGTCACGGCCTCCACGATCGCTCGCGCCCGCTTATATGGATTCCCACTCTTGAAGATCCCACTTCCCACGAACACGCCATCCATCCCCAGCCACATCATCAATGCCGCATCAGCCGGGGTGGCGATCCCACCGGCCGCAAAGAGGACGACGGGCAGGCGCCCGAGGCGCCGGGTCTCCAGGACCAGCTCGTAAGGAGCGCCGATTTCCTTCGCGTAGGCCACCAGCTCTTCTTCCCCCATGCCCCGGATCCGCCGGATAGCGCCCATAATCGCCCGGGCATGGCGCACCGCCTCGACGACGTTCCCGGTTCCGGCCTCCCCTTTGGACCGGATCATCGCTGCCCCCTCGGCGATCCGGCGCAGGGCTTCCCCGAGATCCCGCGCGCCGCAGACGAAGGGAACTTTGAATTCCCATTTGTTGATATGATACTGCTCGTCAGCAGGGGTCAGAACCTCAGATTCGTCGATGAAATCCACACCGAGAGCCTCCAGGATCTTCGCCTCCATATAGTGACCAATACGGCACTTGGCCATCACCGGGATGGTCACCGCCCCCATAATCTCGAGGATTTTCTCAGGATCTGCCATCCGGGCCACCCCGCCGTGCGCCCGGATATCCGCGGGAACCCGTTCGAGGGCCATCACGGCCACCGCGCCCGCTTCCTCGGCAATCTGGGCCTGCTCTGCATTGGTGACATCCATGATCACGCCGCCCTTTAGCATCTGGGCGAGCCCCCGCTTCACCGTTACGGTTCCATAAGCGCGTCGAACTTCTCCAGCCATCATGGACCTCCCTCTGAGGAGAGAAAAATCTTGCATCATGGAAACAACAAATTGTTCCGCAAGCTATCCTTTGTGCTCATCTGCACCAGTCATCCACAGGCTGCATTCTGCGTCAACCCATATTTTAACGCAACTTGCTACCTGATCAGCTTTTCTGAGCAAGGGGCAGGGCTTTTTAATTACCCTGGCTCAGGACTTACACCGTTAGCCTTTGCCCAGATGGGTGAAGGGGCCCCTCCCCTCTTTATCCCCTTCCCCGCAGCCTTTCGGCCGCAAGGGGATAACGTTTATTTTTGGGCTGGGACGGGCGCCTTCAGCACCCGTCCCAGCCCAAAAGACCCTGGATAAAAGGCCAATCGCGTAACCCCGTAAGATTATTGAAAAGCCCTGGCAAGGGGAATAAACGGTCTTTGGGATGTCCAGTAACACCCTGATGGCAATAAGCCGATGCCTGGTTTCCATCAGTAAACCGCGTAAGGCAAGCCCCTCTCCCCCCTCCCCATGGCCCGAAGGGCCATGGGGAGGGGGAAATTTTACATTTGGGGGTGGGCGGGCCCGTCCCCAAAATCCCCAGGATAAAGAGATCGCTATAGCTCCGATCTGCGATCCGCCGAAACCGGGTATCTGTCAGCGATGGAACGCTATCCCACATCTCCTATCATCAGGTCCCCCCTCTCCCTACTGCGAGGTAGCGAAGAGAGAAACAAAGTGATGCAAGAGGCGGGTGAAGGGCCCGAAGGCTACCTCCCCACTCCTAAGAGCGTATCTGAAAATTTGCCTGAGGGAAAAATGCCGTCTACGAATGGGGCTCGAATCCACGAAGGCCGGATAGGGGTTCGTGGGGGATTCGGGAGTGGCCCCCCTGCCTGCACGGAAGATGGTCAGACGAAGTCGAAGGCTTAGACGCTCTCTTAGACGGGCCCTCCGCTTTGCCTCGTGCTCGACAGGGGTTTTTCGGTTTGTAGTCGGGCACGTCCGTGCCCGTTCTCTTTTTGGGAACGCTTATCACGGGCCCTCCGCTTCGCTCCGTGCCCGACTACGAACAGAGGGTCCCATGCCCGACACGCCTTCATACTCCCATGCGTCTATCACTGAATTTTCAGACACGCTCTAAGAGCTCTCCAGAGGAGAGATCAGGCAGCAAGTTGGGTTAAGATATATGAAGGAAAGCTAAAGGGGCAGAGACCCTCCCTGCCCCTTCCGCCAGCCCAAATTCTTTCCTTACAGCACAGTAGGCTTTCGTAGGACTGGGAAGCGGCCTCCAGGAGAAGGCCGCGAAACCTGCCCAGGTTTGTAACAGGACAACCCTATATTGGCCAGATCTTAGAGGAGCCAGAAGGTATGAAAGAACAGAACGAGCTGGGGCGGATTGAGGTGCTCCCCACAGCCATCGCGACCATTATCGCGCAGGCTCTCGCGCAATGCTATGGAGTTGTTGGACTGGCTCCGCACCGCATGACGGATGCGGTCGCGAACTTTTTCGCTCCGGACGCTCGACGGAGCATTGAGATCCGGGAGCGGCCGGATGGTCTGGTGATCGATGTCTATCTCATCCTGGCATATGGGGTCCGATTGATCGCCGTCGCCCGCAGCGTGCAGCACACCGTCAAATATCAGGTGGAGAAAGCCACGGGCCTGCCGGTGGCGGAGGTGAATGTTCATATTCAGGGCTTACAGCCTCAGCGCTAAGGGGAAGAACATTTTATGCATGGAGCGACACGCCGCCCTATACCCAAAAACCCGGAGGCTCGTGTTGGGAACGGGAACAGCCCTTATCGCCTAGTCTTTCAAAGGAGAAATAGAAGAGAGGTCTACTTCGCCGTATGGGCAGAGCATGGACTTTTCGTGCACCCTCTCTTAGACATGAGCTAAACCTGGATAGGAGCTCGCTTTTTGGGAGGACACTGTGCAACAGGAAGGATCTTCACAACTGACCCCTCAGGTCATTGACGGACCGACATTTAAAGAAATGATCCGGGCCGCATGGCTCTGGCTTCGCCGCCATCACGAGCTGGTGAACGCCCTGAACGTGTTTCCGGTCCCGGATGGTGACACGGGGACCAATATGTTGCTGACGATGGAGGCTGCCTGGCAAGAGATCGCCGGTATATCGGACCATGAGGCAGGGGTGTTGCTCCAGCGGGTTGCTCGAGGGGCGTTAATGGGCGCTCGGGGGAACTCCGGCGTGATCCTCTCCCAGATTTGGCGGGGGATGGCTCAGGTGATTGATCGCCATCCGACGATCACGGCAGAAGACCTTGCCCTCGCGCTTCAAGAGGCCACCCGCACCGCTTACCGCGGCGTGATGAAGCCCGTCGAGGGAACCATCCTGACCGTGATTCGGGAGGCCAGCGAGGCGGCCATGGATGCCGTCCGGCATGGAGGGGATCTCGTGGAAGTGATGGAACAGATCGTGCGCCAAGCCCGGGAGGCGGTGCAACGCACTCCGGACCTGCTCCCCATTCTGAAAGCGGCTGGAGTGGTGGATTCCGGTGGACAGGGCCTTTATCTGATTCTGGAAGGGATGCTCCGCTGCTTGAAAGGGGAATCCGTAGAGGAAGAAGCCTTGACAGTGGCTCCGTCCTCCACGGGCGTCCGGGCAACGGAGGCGCTGGAACCCGGATCAGAGGGCTACGGCTATGATGTCCAGTTCATCCTGGTGGGCCGTCATCTGGACGTGGACCGGATCCGCCGCGACCTGGAGGCGATGGGGGATAGCGTCCTGGTCATCGGCGATGCGAACACAGTAAAAGTCCACCTGCATGTTCACGATCCCGGGCAACCGCTCAGCTATGCCGTCCGCTGGGGTAGTTTACGGGACGTCGTGGTGGAGGATATGCAGGCCCAGTATCAGCAATTTATTCAGGAGCGGGCCCGGGTGGCGGAGAGCCCTACTTCCCCCCTGCAACCCGGCCAGGTCGCCACGATCGCTGTGGTCCCCAGCGAAGGATGGGCCCGGATCTTCACCAGCCTGGGGGCCAGTGCGACCCTTCACGGTGGGCAGACGATGAATCCCAGCACCCAGCAATTCGTTAAGCTTCTGCAAGAGCTACCCGTGAATCCGATTATCGTGCTGCCTAACAATCCCAATGTGGTGCTGACGGCCCGGCAAGCTGCCGAGCTGGTTTCAGATAAGCGCGTGGAAATCCTCCCCACCCGTACCCTGCCTCAGGGCGTGGCCGCCATGGTGGCATATCGCGCGGAGGCAGACCTGGAAAGTAATCTGCAGGCAATGGAGGAGGCCCTGCAGCTGGTGCGCAGCGGGGAGATCACCCGTGCCACGCGAGATGTGGAGCTAGAGGGCGTGACCGCCCGCCAAGGGCAATGGATCGGACTGGTGGAGGATCATCTGGTGGCGGCAGGGGACGACCTGATGGAAGTCGCCCGGAGGACCTTTGAGGCGATGAGCGCGGATTCCGCCGAATTACTTACCCTTTACGTGGGGGCGGAAGCGGATCCCTCGCAAACGGCCCAGCTGATCGAGAGGCTCCGCTCTCGTTACCCCCAGCAACAGATGGAGGTGGTGGAAGCAGGACAGCCTTACTATCCTTACATACTGAGCGCGGAATGAGCGCGAGGGCTTTTGGGGAGGGGCTCACCCAGCATGAGCATCGGTCCGGCCTAATCGGTCCCATCCCAAAACCTTCTTCGCCTCAAAGGGTGGTGAGCCGGGATCCTGTGGCGTCCGGCTCACCACCCTGAAAACAAAAAGCATATCGCAATGAAGCACTGGCGGAGGAAACTTCATCCATGCCTGTCCGGGTGCTTGTGGATAGCGCTGCGCTGCTGAACACAACAGATCTGCCGGATGATCTGCTGGTCCGAATCCCACTGACCATCCAAGCAGATCATCAGAACTTCCGGGAAGGGGTGGATGAGATCCCCCCCGAACTCTGGCCGCCTCCGGATCGAACGAAGGCGTTCACCCTGGAGCCGCCAACGGAAGAAGAGCTCCGAACGCTTTACATCCAGCTGGCCCCCAGCACTTCCGCCATTGTGGCCGTTCTGCACTCCGGCCGGCTTTCCCCATTGGTCGCCCGAGCCCGGGCCGCGGCTTCCGCTGTATTGGGGCGATGTCCGGTCCATGTGATCGATACCCAGACCATGGGGATCGCCCAGGGCTGGATCGCCGAGGCGGCCCTCCGCCTGGCCGCTCAGGGTCAACCTGTCCATGAGATCGTTCGACTTCTACGAGGGATGCTCTCGCGCCTTTACAGCGTTTTCGTTACGGAGAGCCTGGAAGCCCTGGAGCGGAACCGGTTGTTAAGCAAAACCCAGCGTATCCTGGGAACGATGCTCGGGATCCGACCGTTCCTGATGATGGAGGAGGGCGCTCTGCTCCCGTTGGAAAAAGCCCGCTCCACCGAGAAGGCCTTGGAGAAGCTGATCGAATTCGCGGCCGAGTTCTCCAGGGCGGAACGGGTGGGGGTCCTTTACGGACCGGCGCGGTCCCCTCAGGAAGCTCACGCTTTCGCACAGCGCTTGCAGGAAGCGATGCACGCCCGGGAGCTCATAGTCCGCCCTTACGGCCCCTCCCTGGCGGCATGGATCGGCTTTGATGGGCTGGGAGTGATGATTAAAGAGTAGCCTAACCATGGCGGATGCCCGGTCCTGGTAATCGCTGATGGGAGTCGGGGCAGTCCCTTTATTCCGGGGCTGTAACTATTCAGCCGGGCCACATTCCGTTCGGAGCTCCCGCGAAGCGGCGGAAGGGCCCCACCCCCCTTTCTCCCCCCTCCCCACGGCCCAAAGGGCCGTGG
>JAUQQB010000135.1 GCA_030550075.1 Chloroflexota bacterium
GGCGGCGGAGCCGCCCGCCGCCATCCCCTCCCCCTAATCTTCCGGCGCGGGGTTAGGATAGGAAAATCCGGGCCTCTCGCGGCCCCAATTCTATCTCTCCCTCCGGTTGTTCTCCGCTAACGATGTCTGTGGTTGGGGCGGGGAGGGAGACCCGGACCGGTTTCTCGCTGTGGTTCAGCAGGAACAGCACCCGGCCCCAGGGGCCCACCCGAACCTTCGCCTCCACTCCTTCCGGTGTTACCAGAGGGGGACGAATCCCCAGTCGGGGCAGCAGCCAGTCCATCAGCGGGCCGTAGAATTCCGCGCCCGCCAGGACGCCCACATAAAGGGCCCGGCCCCGGCCCACTTCCGCGATGGTCGCGGCGGGCCTTCCGGCGTAGAAGTCCTCCTCGTAGACCGCCAATGGCCGGGCACCGGTCGGCTGGAGCACTTCCATCCACAGGGATACAGGAGCAGAGTCGGTAGGCCCATCTACAAACCGCACCCGGTTGCGGCGGTCCGGCGGCAGAGAGTCAAACTCTTCAACGACCACTCTCAGCAGGTCAGCCAGATGGCCAGGGGGCTGACCCGGAACCCGCCCATATTCGTCCTTGAAGCCCGTCCGGGCGGTGGCGATGAGGGTCCCACCACCCTGGACGTAGTCCATCAGCCGCCGGGCCAGTTCGGGACCGACCAGATTCAGCGCCGGGAGAATGACCAGTTTGTAGGACGAGAGGTCAGTCTCCGGGGCGGCCCGCAGGATGTGCACGGGGATGTTGCGGGCCCAGAGGGCCTCATACGGCCCCATTAGCGCCCGCCGGAATGTCTCGTCATCGGCCAGGTCGCGGTTGTGGGGCTGGATGTCCAGCGACCAGCGGGAGGCGTAGTCGTGCAGGATGGCGACCTCCGCCGGGGGGACGCTCCCTTCCAGATAGGGGGCCAGGCGCCGGAGAATCTGACCAATCCGGCGGGCTTCCTCGTACCCCCGCGTCGGACGGTTGCTGTAGTCCAGGAGGCCAGAGTGATAGATTTCGGCGCCTCGTGTCGTTGCCCGCCAGGCGAAGTAGAGGACGCCGTCGGCCCCGTGGGCCACCGCCTGCCAGACCTTCAGACCGACCTCGCCGGGGCGGAAGACCGGGTTGTAGGGTGCCCAGTTCACCTGGCTGACCTGCTGCTCCATCACCCAGTAGTTGCGGACCTTCATCCCCCGATAGAGGTCATGGGTCGCCGCGACGAGGGCCGGCGTGGC
Source organism: Chloroflexota bacterium (assembly GCA_030550075.1). Taxonomy (GTDB): domain Bacteria; phylum Chloroflexota; class Anaerolineae; order Thermoflexales; family Thermoflexaceae; genus Thermoflexus. The sequence goes on from JAUQQB010000135.1 coordinate 1,229, forward strand.
CCCGTAAAAGTGATAATTGTCCCAGGAGACGAAGTCCAGCGGGGCCGCCAGGTCGTAAAAATCCAGTTCCCGCGAATGGAAGGGCATGTAGTTGTGGGTGATGAACTGCGCCGGGGCGTGCTCCCGGAGGATGTCTATCTGCAACTGCTGATACCGGCGGAAAGAGTCGGTACCGAAGCGGAAGAAGTCCAGCAGGTGCGCCGGGTTGTGCTCCGCTGGCGCGGCCCAGGGGAGGGGAATCTCGTCCCACGAACGGTAGAGGGCGGACCAGAAGACGGTCCCCCAGGCCTCGTTGAGGGCGTCCAGGGAGCCATAGCGCTCCCGCAGCCACTCCCGGAAGCGGGCCGCGCAGACGTCGCAGTAGCAGCGGCCTGTGTCGTGGCAGCCGAACTCGTTGTCTATCTGCCAACCGACCACCCGCTCGTCGCCGCCATAGCGCCGGGCCAGCGCGGTGACAATGCGGCGGGTGTATTCTTGATAGATGGGACTGTTGGGGCAGTAGTGGCGGCGGCTCCCGGCATGGCGGACCCGGCGGTACATATCCACGGGGAGGATTTCGGGGTGGGCCGTCGTCAGCCAGGGGGGTGGGACAGCCGTCGGCGTGCCCAGGACGATGTGCAGGCCGTGCCGGTGGAGCACTTCTATGGCCCGGTCCAGCCAGCCCCAATCGTACTGGCCTTCGGTCGGCTCCATGCGGGCCCAGGCGAACTCGCCGATGCGGACAACGTTAAGGCCCGCCTCCTGCATCCGGCGGGCATCCTCTTCCCAGAAGGATTCGGGACGATGTTCTGGGTAGTAGTCGCAGCCGTAGTAGAACATAGGGCGCTCGCTTGGGATTGGGATGGGCGTATTCAACTTTGTCGGGAGCGGGACGCAGATTAACGCAGATGTGCGCAGAAAGCGGAGGCCATAAAATCCCCTCAGCGCTATTTCCGAGAAGGTATTATACCAGCATCGGTGACAGCGACAAAGTTGTGGCTTTCTGGGAATTGCCGGGGTTCAGGAGTACCACGCCCGCAAATATTATGGCGCGGGCTGTTTGGCCTGTATCCTGCAGGCCTGATGGCCTGCGCTACACCGGGTTATTTTGTGGCCCCCAGAGTCAATCCCTCAATGAAGTACCGCTGGAGGAAGATGAAGACAATCACCGTCGGGATGGTCGCCAGGAGGGCGCCTGCCACAATGACGGTCCAATCGGTCACGTACTGGCCCTGGAGGGTCGCCAGACCAGCCGTCACCGGCTTCAGGCTGTCGCTGCGCAGGAGAATGATGGCCCAGAGATAATCGTTGAAAATCCAGGTGAACTCCAGCGTTGCCAGGGCGGCCAGGGCGGGGAGCGTCAGCGGCATCATCATCTGCCACCAGATGCGGAACTCGCTGCAGCCGTCCATGCGGGCCGCTTCCAGAATTTCGCCGGGAACGGTGCGCATATAGTTGCGCAGGAGGAAGGTGCAAAAACCCAGTTGGAAGGCCGTGTGGAAGGCGATCAGCCCCCAGTACGTGTCGTAGAGCCCCAACGCGTTGGTCAGGCGGAAGACCGGCAGCATCAGGACCTGGAAGGGGAGCATCGTCCCGCCGACGTAGAGAAAATACAATGCCCGATTCCCCAGAAAGCGAAAACGGGCCAGGGCGTAGGCGGAGAGGGAAGAAAAGAGCAGCGTCAGGACCAGAGAGGGGATGGTGATGATGAAACTGTTGGGCAGGTAACGGCTCAAACCGCCCCGGACCCATGCCTCCCGGTAACTGTTCAGGGAAATCGTTTTGGGCAGCGAGAAGAAGCCGCGAATCATGATGTCGTCGTAGGAGCGAAAAGAGGTCAGGATGGCCTGCCCGAAGGGGACCAGCCAGAGCAGGGTGACGATGACCAGCAGGATGTACCCGGCGGTGCGCCAGGGGGAGCGAAAGAATTGCCGCGCGCTCATCGCTAATACTCCATTTCCGTCTGCAGGACCCGCCAGAGGTAAATGAATATGAAAACCGCGCTGAGAAGGAAAAGGATGACCGAAATCGCGGCGCCGTAGCCCATTTTGTAGTTGTTAAAGGCCTCAATGTACATGAAGTTAGCCAGGACGCTGGAGGAATAGTACGGCCCTCCCCGGGTCATCACCGAGACCAGGTCAAACGCGCGCAGGGAGTCAATGATGCTGATGACGACCACTACGACGGTGACCGGAGCCAGGAGGGGGAGGATGACGTGACGGATGGTCTGCCACTGGTTGCAACCGTCCACCCGGGAGGCATCCACCAATGTGGGGTCAATCCCCTGCAGGCCGGCCAGGTAGAGAATCATCACGTACCCCACCTGCCGCCAGACGCCGACGGCGATGATGGCCCACATTACCAGTCGGCGGTCGCTGAGCCAGCCCTTCGCCAGCATGTCCAGGCCGAGGGCCCGGAAGGTCTCGTTGATCAGCCCCTTGGCCGGGTGGTACATCCAGGACCAGATGAGCCCGCAGACGACCAGGGAGAGGACCATAGGGGAGTAGAAGGAGGTCTTGAAGAACTTGGCCCCCGGGATGTTCCGGTTGAGCACCAGTGCCAGGGCCAGCCCGGCCACTACCGGGATGGTGATAAAGCAGAGCATCCATTTGAGGTTGTTCGTCAGGGAGATGTAGAAGACGGGGTCCCGGAAGAGTTTCTGATAATTGCGCCAGCCGATAATGGCAGGGGAAGAAACGCCGTCCCAGTTGGTAAAACTCAGGTATATCGTGTAGAGCATCGGCCCGATGACCCAGATCAGGTAGAGGATGAGGGGGCCGATGAGAAAGAGATAGGGCGTCAGGCGGGAACGGAATGCTTTCAGGCTCATCCGACGCTCCTGTAAACAGGGAAAGGTTTGGGGCGGCGGCCTTTGGCCGCCGCCCCAAAGCCCTCTCTTCGGCTACTGCCCGGAGAAGATTTCCTGCCGGGCGGCTTCCAGGCGGGCCAGGATGTCGTCAATGGCGCCAGGGTTATCCCAGAACTCCAGGAAACCGGCCATACCCTTCTCGGCCATCTCCGGGGTGGTGTCCCGGTCGTAGAACTGGGAGACATAATCGGCGCCCTGGATCAGTTCCAGGCCCTTCAACTGCATCGGGGTGAACTTGCTGGTATCCACCCCCATGTTGGTCGGCAGCCGTCCCAGGGTGTCGGCGAAGTACTGCTGCGCTTTCACCGAACCCAGGAAGGCCAGGAACAGTTTCGCCTCCTCCGGATGCTGGGAGTTGGCGGCGATGAAGAAACCGTCCGTGGGCGCCTCTTCGCCGATGGGCATCTTGGGGTCAATGATGGGGAAGCGGAAGAAGTCCAGGTTGCCCTCCAGTTCGTCCGGGTAACTATCCCGGAGGAAATCGCCCATCAGGTACATGGCCGCCTTGCCCTCAATCATAAACTGGAGCGCCTCGGACCAACTGTAGGCGGCGGCGTTCTCCAGGAAGTAGCCATTCTGAATGAGCGGCGCCCAGTAGTCGGTGAATACCCGCTTGACGCGCGGGTCGTCGTACCGCTCCTTGCCCAGCATCAGGTTGATGTGAAACTCGGGGCCGTTCACCCGCATGTTCAGATAGTCAAACCAGCCGGCCGCCGTCCAGGGGTACTTGGTGCCAATGGTGATGGGGGTGATGCCGTTCTGCTTGAGGGTCGCGCAGACCTGGAGGAACTCGTCCCACGTCTGCGGGGGCTTCAGGCCGTACTGGTCAAAGATGTCCTTGCGGTAATAGACGGCCCACCAGTACCAACTTGCCGGGAGGAAGTACTGCTTGTCGTTCACCGTGCTGAGGGCCCGGAAGCCCTTGGGGTAACTCTCGTTCCACCCCTCCTTCGCCCAGACGTCGCTGATGTCCATAATCAGGCCCTTGTCAATGAAGAAGCGGGCCCGGTTCCCGGCGAACCAGGTCATCACGTCCGGCGGGGTGGAGGCGGTGAGGTAGGCCCGAATCGCCTGCTTGAAGTCCTCGTGGGCGATGGTGCTGTGGACGACGTCAATATCGGGGTGTTCCTCCTCAAACATCTTCACGAGGGCGGCGTCGGCCTCCCGGGGAGCGGGGTCGCTCATGTAGGAGTTGTAGATGACGATGCGCTTCTCCACCGGCTTCTCCACGGTGACCTGCACCGTCTCCCGCACCGGCACGGTCCGCTCCACGGTCACCGTCACCGTCTGCGGAGCGCATGCAACGACAAGGGTCAGGGTGGTAACCAGGGCCAGCAGGGTCAGCAGATACCGTTTCATGGCACTCTCCTCCTATCTGCTTTTGGGGGAAATAACGGTAAGTTTGAGTTGGTGAGCGGGAACGGCAGTTCGTCCGATAGGCACCTCCTTTCGTCACTCGTGGAACTCCTCTCATAGCGGCGAGGCCGCCTTGATAAAATCCGCTGTATTTACCTCGTTACCGTGCCGCACAGGAGGCCCGCTCCACAATGCGGGCCGGCAGGAGCAACCGTTCCGGTATCGGGTTGGGCTGGCGAATTGCGGTGATGAGGAGACGGGCTGCCTGTTCGCCCAGTTCCGTCATCGGCTGGCGGAGGGTGGTCAGGGGAGGGTCAAAGTAGGAAGCCAGTGGGATGTCGTCAAAGCCAATCACCGAGACGTCGCGCGGAACCTGCAGGCCTGCTTCCCGCAACGCCCGAATTGCGCCGATGGCCATCTGGTCATTCTGGGCGAAGACGGCGGTGAAGGTCACGCCGGCCTCCAGCAGAGAGCAGATAGCCCGATAGCCGGAGAGGGCGGACCAATCGCCGCTGACAACCCGGCGGTCGTCCACGAGAAGCCCGTTCTCCTCCAGAGCCCGGCAGTAACCGTTCAGCCGGTCGCTCACGCATTCCTCGTTGGGCGGTCCGGTGACCGTCGCGATGGCGGTATGCCCCAGTCCCAGCAGATAGCGGGTGGCCTGAAAGCCGCCGTCCAGATCGTCGCAGCGGACCGAAGAGACCGGTTCGCCCCGCGAAGTATTGCCCAGATAGATGACCGGTGTACCGTTTTCAATGAGGGGAAAGAGATAGCGGAAACGGCCATCGGCATAGGGGTTGAAGACCATCAGACCGTCCACCTGGCGGTGGAGAAATTCCTCCAACAGGGACTCCACTTCCCGTTCGGTGGGGGCGCTACCGGTGAGGATGAAGTAGCCCTGGCGGCGGGCCTCGGCCTGCGCGCCTTCAATGATACTGGCGAAGGTAAAATCGGTGAGGCTGGGGGAGATACAGCCGAGGGTACAGGTATGCCCGCGCACCATACTGCGGGCGACCGCGTTGGGGCGGTAGTTCAGTTCCTCTATGGCGGCCAGCACCCGCTCCCGGGTCTCCGGCCGGACCTCGCCCTTGTTGTTGAGGACGCGCGAGACCGTCTGGCGGGATACGCCGGCTCGCCGGGCGACGTCCTGAATGGTCGGCCTGGAGTGCATGGGGGGGGCCCCCGGGGTGTGAACGTTCACGTGAGCGTTCACATTATACCATTTTCTCCGGGGGTTGTCAAGGGGAAAAATGGGTGTGTCCCAAGTGTGTCGGGCCAGGCTGCGGCAGCCGGAGCGCTGATTGGAAATCAGCCTTTTGGGGCGCTCTGGTTGCTTCGCCTCGGCGCGAGCGCACTCGGCGCGTGGCGCTGCGCTCGCAACAAGCGCCGGACGTCAGCCTTCGCTGACACCTGGCATTCGGGGACGGCGCAGGCCGTCCCGTGGCCGAAGGCCCAGAGAGGCCGCCGCCTCGGGCGAGCAATGTCATGGCGAGCGGAGCGAAGCCACCTCGGCGGCCTGTCCCGAGCGCCAGCGAGGAATGGCCCTCGCCGCGTGGCGGGCCGTGGCCCCACGGGGCGAGGCCCCTTGGCCACGCCGCGAGCGGCTCGCCGCGTGGCGGGCCGTGGCCCTTCAGTCGGCGCAACAGCGGCCCACCCGCGCCCGACAGGTTTGGGACGCACTCAGGGAGCCTGCGGCTATTTCCCCGCCATCAGCCCCTGCTCCTGGAGGCGGCGGACCAGGTCCTCGCCCCAGCGGGAGCCTTTGCGGTAGAAGACGGCTGGCTGGCCCAGCGGCGCGTCCACCGTGATGTGCTGACAACCCGTGTAGGTCCTGCCGCTCCAGAGATGGACCCAATCCCCGAAGGGAAGGTACACCTTCACGCGTGTGGCCCCCTTATCCAGCACCGGCGCAATCAGGAAGTC
>JAUQQB010000136.1 GCA_030550075.1 Chloroflexota bacterium
CCCCACGGCCCTTTGGGGCCGTGGGGAGGGGGGATTCAGGGGGGTGGGGCGATAGGCCTTCTCGATCTCATAGCCTCAAAACAAATCTGGATGGAGCACTATTGGGATTGGCTGATCAAAATTAGGGATCTGTCAGGACTCCGGGGAGGTCGATCCTCGACAAACCCGGGATGGACCTCGAGAACATCAAATAGTTGTGAATTGAGAAATCTCCTGATATAATTCGCATTTGCGGTTAAGCTCTTTGCAACTATAATGTAATTTGCCACCTCTTCCACCAAGGGATTTTGGGGGGGAGTGGGGATGCGAAGAGCGTCTCCGCTTATTCCCAAAAATTGAAGATGTGCCTGGGCCGAGAAGCAGCGTGGAAGAGAGATGGGAATCCTGGGCATGGGGCGGTGCATCTTTAGCGCGCCCCTCTAAGAAACTCGTCTAAAAGCCTGTGTAAGGCGGCCATCTCAGAGCCGCTCAGCTCGCAAACCAAATAGGCAGCCGTTCCGGCTTTTGGCATACGTCGGGCGCCTCCGATGATGCCGGGTGCGGAACCCGTGCTGCCTATTTGCTTTGTAGGGGACGGTGCGTGCGGAGCCGTTTCCCTTCAGGCGCCGGAGGGCGCCGATCACATTCCGGGGAAAGGAGGTGAACAATGGCAGGGGAGATCCTGACCCTGGGGCGCTCGGAGCTGGCCCGGCTCCTACGCGCGATCCTGCGAGAGGGGAACCCCTGGCAGGCGGCCGGCACTGCCGGGCTTCCCTTTCCACGGGTGGTCGAAGGCATCAAGCAGCTGCTGGATGCCGGAGCCCTTACCTTTGATGGAAACCGCCTGCATCTGACGGAGCGAGGCCAGATCCTGGCCCGAGAGCTCGGCGTTGTGGCGGCTCCGGACATCCGGTGTCTCGCCTGTCAGGGGACCGGGATCGACCTGGGCTTTTTCCAGGAGGTGACCCGGCGCTATGAGGAACTGGCCAGGGGTCGCCCCGAACCTCTGGCGGCTTACGACCAGGGCTATCAGACCATCGATTCGGTGATGCGTCGGGTGGCCCTGATGATCGCCCAGGGGGATGTGGAGGGCAAGGATGTGGTGGTGCTGGGGGATGACGACCTGGCCAGCCTTGCTCTGGCCCTGACCGGGTTACCCCGCTCGGTCGTGGTCATTGAGATCGACCGGCGCCTGTGTGCCTTCATCGAGCAGGCCGCTCGCCGCGCCGGCCTGAACATCATGGTCTACTGCCGAAGCCTGACCGATCGCCTTCCTCCGGAGCTCCTGGGGCAGTTCGACACCTTCCTGACTGATCCGACCGAGACGGAGCATGGCCTTCTGCTGTTCCTCGAGAAGGGTTTTATGTGCTTGAAGAAAGGGGAGGGCCGCGCGGGTTACTTTGGCATCACCCGCATTGAATCGAACATTGCCAAGTGGCATATCTGGCAGCGGGAGCTTCTGAATCGGCACGCGATTACGTTCACCCACATCCTGCCTGACTTCAGCCTCTACGCCAACTGGGAGGAGCCCGACGAGCAGCCCATCCCGGATCTTCCGCCCTTCGCCCGCCCCTCACCGGCGCCCTGGTATCGCTCGACGTTCTTTCGGGTGGAGACCCTGCCTGAATTCCAGCCGCCGGAGGATTATGTGATCGAGGGGGGGCGGGAGCTTTACGAGGATGAGGACGCGATCGATAAAGTGTGGCGTAGCCCGGATGTAGACACCGCGATCACAGCCTCGGTAATGACGCCGGCTCCGACTCCCTTTCCTACTCAGCTGACCCTGGGGCGGCACGTGATCGCAGAGTTCTGGAAGTGCCGGAACCAGGAGCCCTTGCGGAATCTCAAGCAGGTTCTGGAGCTTGCAGTGCGCCGGGCTGGTGCCACGCTGCTGAACATAAAGATCCACCGCTTCGTCCCGGACGGATTCTCGGCCCTGGTGCTGCTCGCGGAGTCTCACATCTCCCTGCACGCCTGGCCGGAATACGCTTACGTGGCGGTGGATGTGTTCACCTGCGGGGAGGCGGATCCCGAGGTGATCATCGAGGTGCTCAAAGACTACCTGCAGCCTGCTGAGTCCGCCCAGATCACCTTGGAACGCGGGCTGGGGCCTCTGATGGTGCTTCCGGCCCTGAGCCCGGAAACCGAGGCCGCTTCTCTGGGCTCTCCATCACTTCCCCTTGGGATTTGATGGGGGTGTGGGGGGGCGTCTTCGGCGTCCCCCACACCCGATTCTCCCCCGCGTCTTTCATCATTCCCCGCTTTCTCCCCTCATCCGCCGGGAAGGCAAGCGCTCCAGCGCTTGGCTCAACAAGGAGATCTGATCTTCAATGCCCAGCGGGCGGGCGGGAAGGAGCACGCTGAGTGTCGTCCCTTGCTCTTCGCTGCGAATGAATAGATCTCCACCGAGCGCCTGCGCGGCGCGCTTTGCGATAACCAGGCCCAGTGCTGCAGGATCGACATGGGATCGGGTCTGTTGAGGGTAAAGACCTTCCACCGCCCCCTCGTTCAGCCAGGCCAGGATTTCCCGAGACAGGCTAAGATGAGAGTCGATGATCTCCACGAGCAGAACCTGCTCTTTCACCTGCCCCCGGAGCTCAAGCTCTTCCCCTTCCGAGTGGAAAGCAAGCAGGAAATCCAGCAGGGTGCGTAGAATATAAGAGCCGTAAGGCCCATCCACCGCGGTTTGAGCGGCCTCTGGAGATAGATCAATATGAAGCTTGATGCTCTTTTCAGACATCGCTGGTTCATGGACCCGGATGAGCTCCCGAATGAGCTGACTCAGGGGAAGAGGCTCTATGAAGGCGACCGGTTGACGATGGAGCTCTGCGAAAGCGGCCAGAGGAGCAATGTAATCCAGCAAGCGATACGCCCCCCGTAAAGCCGCCTGGAGCATCTTTGCAGGCTCTGGATCGCTTCGAGTTTTCATGTGCCTCAGAGCAGCCTCCAGGAAGCCGATCACCAGACCCAGCGGCTGGCGAAGCTCCGCGCCCGCCCGGGCGACGAAAAAGGTCTTCAGCTCATCCAGGTCCCTTAACCGCCGGTAGGCCTGCTCCAGCTCCTCTCGTCTGGCCCGCTCCTGTTCGTAGAGCCCCCGAAGCTCCCGAAAAGCGGAAAGCACCTGATGCTCCAGGCGAGAGAGCCATTCATCCGGTGTCAGATGAGGATGACTCATCTATCGCTCCCGCTTGAACAAAGATTCCATCTCTATTTTAGGCTCTTCTTGGAAGGAAACAACCAAAGGGATCTGTAGGGCCATCAAAGGCAACCAGGATGGGTGGACAGCCAATTGGATTATGAGTCAAAATGGCTTTGTTTCTCCTCGAGAGAAAGGTGTATACCTCCTGTTCTCCCCCTATCCGGCAAGGTCACAGGGGGAGGGGAGAACGCAAAGCTCTTCCGGGGATAAGAGCCATTCAGGCAGTCTATGCCCCCAGATATTACAAGTAGGAGTTGCGCAGTTAATTTCCTTGGAGGGGATTGGAGTTGTAGGGAGGGGGGTAAAGGAGGGTGTGGTCCTTCCACCGCTTCCTATGGGCTCCAACTGCATAACTCCTACCCATCTCAAGATGCCTCCGGCAAGGAGGAAGCAGGAAGGAATGAGCGGTCAGGAGCGATTTCAGAGGCTGATTCGTCGGATCTCCCCCTGGGAGATCGAAACACTCCATCTGGCCCGTGATGCGATGATCATTGCGGCGGGCAATATCACCAGCCGTCTCATCGGGTTGCTTCGGGAGACGGTCAAAAGCGAATTGTTTGGGTCCACTGGACCGTTGAGCGCCTTTGAGGCAGCAGCTGTGGTCCCGATCCAGCTCTACGATCTCCTGGTCGGCGGGATGGTGAGCTCCGCCCTGGTCCCGGTATTCCGCGAATATGCCGACCGGCTCCCGGAGCTCCGGCGCCTTGTCGGTGCCGTCCTGATCTGGGTCTGGCTGGTGATGGGAATCACTGTGCTCCTCGTTGAGTTCGCCGCGCAGCCAGTGGCCTGGGTGCTCGCAGGGGGTCTGGACCCCGAGCTGCTGGATCTCACCGCATCGTTGCTCCGCTGGACGATCCTGGCGGTCTGGTGGATTGCGACCGCCGGGGTGATCAGCGGGCTCCTCCAGGCGTTCCAGCGGTTCACCCTTCCCGCCTTTACCGCCGCGGTTTTCAACGCCGTGATGGTCACGATGGCGCTTCTGTTCGGGGAGCAGATGGGTGTCACCGCCCTGGCCCTGGGCATGGTAGCCGGATCCATTTTCCAGGTCCTGTTACAGCTTCCCGCCTTGTATGGCCTGTGGCCTCAGCGATCGTGGTATCACCCGGCCCTGCTGCGCATCCTTCACCTCTATTCCCCTGTGGTGTTCGGCCTGGCCGTCAACCAGATCGCTATCCTGCTCAGCTATCACCTGGCCTCACGCACCGGCCCGAATAGCATCGCCTGGATGCGCTACGCGACCACCCTAATCCAGTTCCCCCTGGGCCTAATTGTGACGGCCATCTCGGTCGCCATCCTCCCTCGCCTCTCCCGTCTAAGCGTAGAGGCCCGCCAGGGAAAGGAAAGTCTGGAGTCCTTTCGCGCCACCCTGGCCGCCGGGTTGCGGATGGTCATCGTCCTGATTATCCCCGCCACCTTCGGTCTGTATGTGCTGGCGGATCCGGTGATTGATCTCCTCTTCCAGCACGGCCGCTTCACGGCAGGAGATACCGCCGTGGTGGCTGGAGTGCTGCGCGGGTATCTTCCCGGCCTCATCTTTGCGGCCATTGATCAACCGCTGGTCTTCGCCTTCTATGCCCGGCAGGATACCCTCACCCCTGCTGTGGTCGGCCTGATCTGCAACGTGGGAATCTACCTGGCGGCCGCTCTGGCCCCTACCCTCTTCCGACCGCTCCAGGTGACGGATTTGGCGGTGGCCAATTCGGTGCAATGGGCTGCGCATGCGTTGCTGATGAGCATATTGCTGATCCGTCAGGTCGGGCCTATGCGCTCTTACGGCCTGGGTCGATGGATGCTGCGCGTCCTCGTCGCCTCGCTGATCATGGCCCTGGGGATCACTTTCGCTTGGCCCCGGATGTTTTCCCCGATTCCACCATCCACACATCTGGAGGAAGCGCTCCGCCTGCTCGCGGTTAGCAGCATCGGTTTGTTCATCTACAGCCTAGCCCTGGGGGGATTAACCTGGGTTTCCGCTTTCCGATGGTCCGGGACGCCTTAAAGGTGGCTCCAGCCATCGAAACGTCCTCTTCCATGCCTGGCGAGCACCAAATCCGGAGCGCTTCGGATCGGAGGATATCCCGCCGATCCGTTTCGTCCTCTGGAACCCCGGATCCGCACCGGCCGTCTTCTTAAGTAGGAGTGGCGTAGCTGACCTTCCTCCCCAGATTTGGAAGGCAAGATTCCCTGACCCTCATGGGTCCAGAGGTCAATAGCGTAATTCCTAGATTCCCAGGAGGCAACTATGAAAGGCTTACATCGGCTTTTTGCGCTGGGAGGGATCATGGGGTTGTTGCTGATCAGCGCGTGCCGCCCGGCTTCTACGCCTTCCGGCGCGGGAGCTCTTATGCCGCCGGATGCTCGTGCCGCCGCCCTCACGGCCTCAGAAGGGGTTTCCACCGGGCTCACGGTGATCGGCGTCGGAACGGTGCGGGCGCGGCCGGATCAGGCGGTGGTGACGCTGGGGGTGGAAACCGAGGGTGAGGCCCTGGCCACCGCCCTGAGCGAGAACAACCGCCGCGCGTCGGCGGTGCTGGCCGCGTTGAAAGAACAGGGGGTCGCCGAGACAGACATCCAGACGGCTTCCTTCCAGATCCAGATTGAGGAACCTCGTGATCCGCAGACGGGCCAACGGATCGGCCCACCGGTCTATCACGTGCTCCACGTGTATACAGTGATCTTTCGGGATCTGGATCGCGTGGGGGAGGGCGTGGACGCTGCCGTCGCCGCTGGAGCCAACCGGGTCGATGCCATCGCCTTTCGGATCGGGAGTCCGGATCGCTTGGCGGCAGAGGCACGACGGCTGGCGGCGGAGGACGCGAAGGCGCGAGCGCAGACCTTGGCTAGCGCCCTGGGGGCACAGCTGGGTCGGATCGTGAGCGTCACGGAAACCACCCTTCCGCAGCCCGTCCCGATGGCCCGCGCTGCTGCCTTTGCGGAGGCAGCTGCTGTCCCGGTGGCTGCCGGGGAACTGGAGATCACGGCTCAGATCCAGGTGACATGGGAGCTGCGCTAACGCCACGGCTGGCGGGGCATGTCGGAGGGGAAAGCCCCTGGCTCCTATCGGTTTTCAGGGAAAGGGGCATCTCCCCTCCGATTCCGGGGATGATGGCTCTGAGATCGAGCTCTCTTTCGGGGTGTCGTCGGTCCTTCCATCGGTAGGGGTGAAAAATTTTTCGCTCATCCCGGCGAAACATTCCGGGTCCTGTGGGTTTTAGAGGGAAGGGATGCCCCCCGGATTCCAGGGAGGACGGCCTTGGAACCGAGACCTATCGATCCGGTCGTCCGGAAGGAAGAAGCCTGGATGGATAACTTGCTTCACCTCAAAGCCGGCATGAGCGAAGCCCTTTCCTTTCCGCGGCCCAAAGGGTCCTGGAGGGATAGGATCCTTAAACGGGCGGGCGATCAAACGAGAGTGAGGGGCGGAGCCTTTACGAGGAAGCCTCTGACAGGAGGCGGCGCACGATTTCCTGGACCTCCCGACCATCCGCCCGGCCGCGGATCCTGGGCATCAATCGCTTCATCACCTCGCCCAGCTGGGCCGGAGAAGTGGCGCCGATCTCCGCAATCACCTCCCGCGCCATCACCTCAATTTCCTCCCGGGTCAGCGGCTGTGGGAGGTAAGCGAGCAGGACCTCCAGTTCCGCCCGCTCCGATGCGAGCCGATCCGGCCGATTCGCCTTTTCCAGCTCCTCCAGTGCCTCGCGACGCCGCTTGACCTCATTCTGAAGCACCCGCAAGATCTCATCCTCGCTCAGCGGACGGGCGGCTTCCACCTCCGCCATGCGAATCGCCAACAACGCCATCCGGATGGCCGTCTTGCGGGGCTCATCCCCTGCGCGCATCGCTGCCTTCAGATCCTCTTGAAGCCGCTCCTTCAAACTCATCGATTTCCTCCTCCTCTAGGATGCTTCACCCGCGCTTGGCTCAATGGAGGGGCTGGCCGGTCATCGGCGACGGCCTTTTCCACCTTAGGAGCTAAGCAGAGCATGAAAGATAATAGGCATGGATCGTTGAAGCACCATGCCCATTATCGTTTTCTTAAGAGCTTCGGGCAACTTCACAATTAAAAGTTACCGTAACTATTCAGCCGTTCTACCGCAGTGTCTATACGGATCTAGGCGGTTTCCTCCTGGGGGCTTTTGGGGCCGAGCCGCGCGCCGAAGGCGCGCG
>JAUQQB010000137.1 GCA_030550075.1 Chloroflexota bacterium
TTCGTAGTCGGGCACGGAGCGAAGCGGAGTGCCCGTCTAAGTGTTCACAAAAAGAGAACGGGCACTTGCGTGCCCTACTACGAACAGGAAAAGCCCTTTGTTCGTAGTAGGGCACGAAGCGAAGCGGAGTGCCCGTTATGGACGTTCCACAAAAAGAGGACGGGCACTGACGTGCCCTACTACGAACAGGAAAAAGCCCCTTGTTCGTAGTAGGGCACGGAGCGAAGCGGAGTGCCCGTCTAAGCGCTCACAATAAAGAGGACGGGCACTTGCGTGCCCTACTACGAACAGGAAAAAGCCCTTTGTTCGTAGTCGGGCACGGAGCGCAGCGGAGTGCCCGTCACGGGCGCTTACAAAAAGAGAACGGGCACTGACGTGCCCTACTACGAACAGGAAAGACTTTGCTCTGCCGCATCAAGCAAATGTTCGGACACTCTCTTACAACTGCGGCAGCACATCTTCCGGATCCGATCCTCTGGGGATGGGCGGTGACTTTCTCCCCGTGATCCTTTGGGCCGCGGGGAGGGAGCGAATATCGTTTGGGGGATCAGGGTGTCGCTGAAGGCAGCCGAGCCCTAACTTATGGTTTCGGGTCCTCCAGATAGCGCACCAGCAGGCGCACGCCGTATCCGGTTCCTCCCTTCGGCACATATCCCCGCGCCTTCTCCGCGATATCCATCGGCGCGATATCCAGATGGGCCCAGGGGACGCCCTCCGGGGCGAACTGCTTGAGGAACATGGCGGAGGTCCCCAGCCCACCATAGCGGCCACCGCTGTTCTTCACATCCGCCACATCGCTCCTGATCCGCTCCAGGTAATCTTCCCACAACGGCATGCGCCACAGGCGCTCGCCGGTCGCCTCCGCGGCCCGCAGCAACGCCGCGGCCAGCTCCTCGTTGTCCGAGAAGAGGGCGGCCGCCACATCCTGCCCCAGGGCGATGATCGCGGCCCCGGTCAGGGTCGCCACATCCATAACCGCCCGGGGGTTGTAACGAGCCGCGTAGGAGAGGGCATCGGCCAGGATCAAACGGCCCTCCGCGTCGGTGTTGACGATCTCAATGGTCTTGCCGTTAAGGGCGCGCAGGATGTCTCCGGGCTTATAGGCCTTGCCGGAAGGCATGTTCTCGCAGGCCGGCGCTAGGGCCACCACCGGGACCGGGAGCTGAAGAGCAGCGGCGGCCAGGGTGGCACCCAGCACGGCCGCCGCGCCGGCCATATCCCCCTTCATCGTTGCCATCCCTTCCTCGCTTTTCAGATTCAGGCCCCCGCTATCGAAGGTGATCCCTTTCCCGACCAGGACCACGGGCCGCTCCAGCCGGCCCTCGGGAGCGTATTCCAGGATGATGAAGCGGGGCGGCTCCTCGCTGCCCCGGGAGACCGCGGTCAGGGCGCCCATCCCCATCGCGGCGATCTGTTGCTCGTTGAGGACCTGCGCCCGTATGCCGACCTCATGGGCCAGCCCCAGGGCCTCCTCTGCCAGACGTCGGGGGGTCATATCCGATCCGGGCTCATTCACCCAATCCCGAACCCGGTTCACGAAGCGGGCGAGGATCTCCGCGCGGCGCGCCCCCGCCGCGATCGCCGCTTCCTTCGTCGCGTCGAACTCCACCAGCTGGAGCACCTCCGGTCCCGGCCGTTCGGCGTTCTCCTTCTTCCGCTGATAGGTATAAAGGCCGAGCAGCGTGCCCTCCACGGTGGCCTGGGCCGCTTCCTCCGGCGACAGGCCGCCGCGGCCGGCCCCGTGGACCACCGTGGCGAGCCGTCGCGCCTTCAGCTCCCGGGCGCGCTGGGCGGCGGCGGCCGCGGCGTGACGGACCTTCTCCGCGTTGAAGGAAGCTTCCGGCCCGAGCCCGACCAGGATCACGCGGGGGGCCAGGATCTGCCCGTCGGTGTAAAGAACCAGGGTTTCCCCCAGGCGGCCGCGGAAATCGCCGGCGGCCAGCACCCGGGAGATCCGCCCCTCGAGCGCCTGATCCATGGCCGCGGTGGCGCCTCCCGGGGTTGTGACGCCCTCCATCAGGTTCACCACCACCGCATCCGCTTCCACCTCCTGAATCGCGCCGATCCGGATCTCGATCTGCATTTCAGAACCTCCCCTTAGCGAGCTTTCTCAAGCCTCCTGGGGTTATAGCACAAGTTCGGCGCTCCGTCGATTCGCGCCGGATCGCCCCGCCTGGCCTCCCTCCAGGGGTCCAGGAGTCCCTTTCCTTATATTCATTCTGGATCGTGGGGAGAGGGAATCCGGTTTCGTTATGGGCTGGGCCAGGCACTTTCGGCGATCTCCTCCTAATTGAAAAACCCACCTTTCGCCACGCCGCACTCCAATCCGATATTTGTGCGAAATGTCGCAATTTTGTTATATATTTCCCAAATTGGCTTGCATGAGGGCGCTTCTCGTAATGAAATGCTTCATGTCTTGACATGGATTATTATCCTCAATATAATCAGAAATGCCTTCCGAAGACATCCTCTCCCGTGAGCGCCTCGATGCGGCTGAAGGGGTCCTATCGGTTTCAGACAACCATTGACCGGGTCTGGGGGGCCCTGATGAATCCTCAGGTGATCGCCCGCCTCCTCCCCGGAGTAGAGCGCCTGGAGCCCATCGGCAACGATGTGTATGAGGCGGAGATGCGCCTGGGCATCGGGCCTATCAGCGGTCGCTATAAAGCCCGCATCACCCTCTCCGAGATCGATCCTCCCAACCATTACCGCATCCGCATCCAGGCTCAGGGCCCGCAGGGGACGGTGGATGCCCGTGGCACGATCGACCTTACGGCGGATGATGGCGAGACGGTGATGCATTATGAGGGCGAGGCCACGGTGACCGGGCTGCTGATGAGTATGGGCGCCCGGCTCCTGGAGCCCACCGCCCAGATGCTGGTGAACCAGGGCTTGAAGAACCTGGAAGCCCAGCTCACTTCCTCGTGAAACGTGAAAAAGGTAGGGCAACTGCGAGCAGTTGCCCTACTATTCTCAGTCGAGGAGGGGCCCATGAAAGTTCCGGTGACGGTCACGGTGAACGGCCAGGTCTATCAGCAGGACGTGGAGCCCCGGATGCTCCTGGTCCATTTCATCCGGGAGGTCCTGGGGCTGACCGGGACCCACGTGGGATGCGACACCAGCCAGTGCGGCGCCTGCGTGGTCCTGATGGATGGGAAGGCTGTGAAGTCGTGCACGGTCTTCGCGGTCCAGGCCGATGGCGCGCAGATCACCACCATCGAGGGCCTGGCGCGGAACGGGCAGCTCCATCCGCTCCAGGAAGGCTTCTGGGAGATGCATGGCCTCCAGTGCGGTTTCTGCACCCCCGGCATGATCCTCTCAGCGTACGACCTCCTGCAGCGGAACCCCAACCCGACCGATGAAGAGATCCGTCACGCGCTGGAGGGCAACTATTGCCGCTGCACTGGCTACCACAACATCGTCCGGGCCGTGCGCTACGCGGTGGAGAAGCTCCGCGGACAGGCCTGAGTCCCACCCGTTCGATTCGCATCGGTTTCCTAACTTAATCTGAAGGTGCCGCACGAATTCGTGTAGCACTTTCCATCCGGAAAAGGAGGGCGGCGATGGCGACGCGTTATTTCGGTGTGGCCATGAAACGACGGGAGGATCCGCGCTTCATCACCGGGCGCGGCACGTATGTGGATGACCTGACCCTGCCCGGCCTGGTCTACGCAGCGCTGGTGCGCAGCCCCCATGCCCACGCCCGGATCAAGGCCATCCACAAGGAGAAAGCGCTGCAACATCCCGGGGTGATCGCCGTGTTCACCGGGAAGGATATGGTGGACAGCGGCGTGAAGTCCCTCCCATGCGGCTGGCTGCTCCCCGGGATGAAACTTCCGCCTCACTACCCGATGGCTGTGGATAAGGTCCGCCACGTGGGGGAGATCGTGGCGGTGGTGATCGCGCAGGATCGCTACACGGCCGAGGATGCGGCGGAGCTGGTCGAGGTGGAGTATGAGCCGCTCCCGGCGGTGGCCGACGGGGCGAAGGCCCTCCAGTCTGGCGCCCCCGCTGTCCATGATGAGGCCCCGGACAACGTCTGCTTCCGCTGGTCCATTGGCGATCGAGAAAAGACCGACGAGGCCTTTCGCCGGGCCCATCGGACGGTGAAAGTGGAGCTGGTCAACCAGCGGCTGATCCCCAACGCCATCGAGCCCCGGGCGGCGATGGCTCAGTATAATCCCGCCACCGACGAATACACCCTCTGGGTCACCAGCCAGAACCCCCATGTCCACCGACTGCTTCTGGCCGCCTTCGTCCTGGGGATCCCGGAGCACAAGCTGCGAGTGATCTCCCCCGATGTGGGTGGGGGCTTCGGCAGCAAGATTTTCCTTTACCCGGAGGAAACCATCGTCACCTGGGCGACCAAACAGGTGGGCCGGCCGGTGAAGTGGACGGCGCGGCGGCGGGAGAGCTTCGTGAGCGACGCCCACGGCCGCGATCATATCACCGAGGCCGAGCTGGCAGTGGATGAGAAAGGGAAGATCCTGGGGATGCGGGTGAAGACCATCGCCAACCTGGGCGCTTATCTCTCCACCTTCGCTCCGGCGATCCCCACTTACCTCTACGGCACCCTGCTCTCCGGCCAGTATGAGATCCCGACCATCTACTGCGAGGTGACGGGGGTCTTCACCCACACCACCCCGGTGGATGCCTACCGGGGGGCTGGGCGGCCGGAGGCCACGTATGTGGTGGAACGGTTGATGGACGTGATGGCCCGGGAGCTGGGGGAGGACCCGGCGGAGTTCCGGCGAAAGAACTTCATCCCGCCGGATAAATTCCCTTACCAGACGCCGGTGGCCCTCCAGTACGACAGCGGCAATTATGAGGGCGCCCTGAACAAGGCGCTGGAAGTTATCCGTTACAAAGAGCTGCGCCAGCAGCAGGAGGAGCTGCGGAAGCAGGGCCGCTACATCGGCATCGGCTTCTCCTGCTATATCGAGGCCTGCGGCATCGCCCCCTCGCAGGTGGTCGGCTCCCTGGGCGCCCAGGCCGGCCTGTGGGAGAGCGCCCTGGTCCGCGTGCACCCCACGGGCAAGGTGACGGTCTATACCGGTGCCCACACCCACGGCCAGGGCCACGAGACCGCCTTTGCCCAGATCGTGGCCGATGAGCTGGGCCTCCCCATGGAGGATGTGGAAATCGTCCACGGAGACACCGGGAGCGTCCCCTTCGGGATGGGGACCTACGGAAGCCGCAGCCTTGCCGTGGGCGGCAGCGCGATCATCCTGAGCCTCCAGAAGATCAAAGAGAAGGCCCGGAAGATCGCCGCGCATCTCCTGGAGGCGGCGGAAGAGGATGTGGTCTTCGAGGACGGCAAGTTCTACGTGAAGGGCGTGCCGGATCGCTTTAAGACCTTCCAGGAGGTGGCCCTCCAGGCGTATCTGGCCCACAACTACCCGCCGGGCCTGGAGCCCGGGCTGGAAGCCTCTTCCTTCTATGACCCCAGGAACTTCACCTTCCCCTTCGGCACCCATATCGCGGTGGTGGACGTGGATCCGGAGACCGGGAAGGTGAAGATCCTGCGCTATGTGGCGGTGGACGACGCGGGGCGGATCATCAACCCGCTGATTGTGGAAGGCCAGGTCCATGGCGGCATCGCCCAGGGGGTTGGGCAGGCGTTGCTGGAGGGCGCGGTCTATGACGAGAACGCCCAGCTCCTCTCGGCCTCCCTGCTGGACTACGCCCTGCCGCGGGCCGACGATCTGCCTTCCTTCGAGATCGACCACACCGTGACGCCGTGCCCGCACAACCCGCTGGGAGTGAAAGGGATCGGGGAGACGGGCACCATCGCGGCGACCGCCGCCATAGTCAACGCGGTCATGGACGCACTGGCGCCATTTGGGATCTGGCATATCGACATCCCGCTGACCCCGGAGAAGATCTGGCGGGCGATCCGAGAGGCCCGCGCGGCCTGATCGCACCGGGCGGGAAGGGCTCCTGGTCCTTCCCGCCCTCCGCGCCCATCCCATCGGAGAGGAGGGAATCATGTATCCGGCGTCCTTCGATTACTATCGGGCGACGACCCTTCAGGAGGCCCTGAACCTCCTGCGGCAGCATCCGGAAGCGAAAGTGCTGGCCGGCGGGCATTCCCTGATCCCTCTGATGAAGCTCCGGCTGGCGAACCCGCCGGCGCTGGTCGACATCGGGCGCGTCGCGGAATTGAAAGGGATCTGGCGAGTCGATGGAACGGTGGTCATTGGTGCGTTGACCACCCATCGCGAGGTGGAGTTCTCAAAGGATCTGAACCAGTGGTGCCCGCTTCTTCCCGAGGTGGCCGGTCATATTGGGGATCCGGTGGTGCGCAATATGGGGACCATTGGCGGGAGCCTGGCCCATGCGGATCCGGCGGCGGACTACCCGGCGGCGATGCTGGCCCTGGGGGCGACGATGAAGGCAGTGGGGCCGGGCGGAGAGCGGATGATCGCTGCCGCTGATTTCTTCGTGGGGATGCTGACCACCGCCCTTCGGCCCGGCGAGATCCTCACCGAGGTCCACGTGCCGGTCCTGGGCAGGGGAACAGGCTGGGCCTATGAGAAGTTCCCGCATCCGGCCTCCCGCTACGCCGTGGTGGGGGTGGCGGCGGTGGTCCGGGTGGAGAATGGGGTTTGTCGCGAAGCGCGGATCGGCATCACCGGCGCGGCCCCCAGGGCCTTCCGGGCCACCAACGTGGAGCAGGCGCTGGCGGGCAAGCGGCTGGATGAGGCGACGGTGCGGGCGGCCACGGAGAACATGGTCAGCCCGGAGGGGTTGCTGAGCGATCCCTTCGCCTCTGCCGCCTACCGGGCGCATCTGTGTGCCGTGCTCACCCGCCGGGCTCTGCTGCGGGCGGCCGAACGGGCCGCATAGGGAACGATCTCCGGCGCGTTTGGGATCTCTCCAGGTCATCGTGACAGGCCGGGCGGCGAGCCGCCCGGCCTGTTTTTAACCAAAGTGCCCAGCTTTGCTGCCCCAGGGCACCAGGGAATGATCGGGGCTCGGGATAGACCTCCAGGGTGGCATTTGGCTGATCCGCGCTAAAATTAAAAGGACCATACAGTCGCTTCTCTGCAGGTTCCAGGCACTTCCGCAGTCTGAGGGAGGGAGAGGATCTTCGTAAGGAGGCATCGGTGTTCCCCCACTCCATTGATGAGGTTATCGAAGCGCTGCAGGCTCATCGCTATATTGCCGAGCGCGGGCTGGCCACGGCGATCTTCCTGGCGCTGCGCCTGGGCCGACCGCTGTTTCTGGAGGGCGAGCCCGGGGTGGGCAAGACGGAGGTCGCGAAGGTCCTGGCGGACATGCTTCGGACAGAACTGATCCGACTCCAGTGCTATGAGGGGTTGGACATCCATAGC
>JAUQQB010000138.1 GCA_030550075.1 Chloroflexota bacterium
GGTGTTTTGCCAAGCTCGCGGGCGATCCGCCGGACCTCCTCCAGCACCTGCCAGGCTCGCTCGCTCCGGAGATATCGCGAAAGCCATTCGCTGACCGCCCCGCGGCTGCCGGAAGGGGGCGGCGCATCCCGCCGGTACTTCCCGGTGAGGAAACCGCCCGCCAGCGGGCTGTAGGGAATCACCCCCAGGCCCTGATCCCGGCACAGGGCCATCAGCTCTCGCTCGAACTCCGCCCGATGCAGCAGGTTGTAATGCGGCTGCAAACTATCGAAGCGCGCCCATCCATGCTGATCGCTGATCCACAGCGCCTTGCAAAGGAGCCAGGCCGGGAAGTTCGAGGCCCCGATGTAGCGCACCTTCCCCTGTCGCACCAGATCATCCAGCGCGCGAGGGGTCTCCTCGAGCGGCGTCTCCTCATCCGGCCAGTGAACCTGATAGAGATCAATGTAATCGGTGCCCAGCCGCCGGAGGCTTTCCTCGACGGCTTCCATGATGTGCTTTCGGGAAAGCCCCTGGTCATTCGGGCCCGGGCCCATCGGGCCGCGCACCTTCGTGGCGATGACCAGGGTTTCCCGTCGCTGTCCCTTCAGCCAGCGGCCGATGATTTCCTCCGTGCGACCGGCCCAGGCCCCCGGCGCCCAGTAGGGATAGATATCGGCTGTGTCCATGAAGTTGATGCCCGCATCCACGGCGGCGGAGAGGATCCGATGCGCTGTGGGCTCATCCGCTGTCCAGCCGAAGGTCATGGTGCCCAGGCAAAGTGCTGAGACCCTGAGGCCCGTTCGCCCCAATGTCCGGTATTCCATCGTCGTCCCTCCGATGCGCAGTGCTTTGTCCAGTTAATCTGGCACAGAATGAGCCCCACCTCTTTCTTCTTCCCTCTCCCCATGCCGCTTCGCGGCGTAGGGAGAGGTCCGGCATGAAAATTCCCGCAGGGGAAGAATCAACCGTTCAGTCTGCCGGATTGAGGTCATCAGAAAGGAACGCCAAGATGGAAACAGGACGCGTAAGCTTCGCTAGGATTCCACCTGGATCTTCTGATCCCCAAAGGCATCCATGCGAGGTCCCTGAGCGAGGAGGGATCGCCAGATCTCTGGGATCACGGTGACCTGGCCATTGCGGTCCAGGCAGATATGCTTGGTCCAGCCTGTAGTCAGGCGCTCCCCTGTGTCGGCGTTGTAAACCGCATAGCCGAAGGTGATGGCGCGGCTGCGGACCTCCTCTACCCAGGTGCGCACCGTGACGCGCTCGCCGTAGCGGGCGGGGGCCTCGTAACGGGCGTGCGCCTCCGCCACGGCAAACAGGGCCCCACTGCGCTCGATCTCCGCGTAGTCCGCCCCGCAGGCGCGCATATACTGGCTGCGCCCCTCCTCAAACCAGACCAGATAGGCGCTGTGATGCACAATGCCCATCTGGTCGGTCTCCGCATAGCGCACGTAAAACGTCGTCGCCACGACCGGTCGATTCCCGGATGCTTCCCGCATGGGAGGGTTTCGCTTTCAGGAGATGGTTCTTCCGGGCTTTCCCTCCATGCACCGCGGAGCGGTGCGAGGAGAGGGAAGGAGGATTTCCTGCGTGGGGCGGCGCGCCGCCCCAGGCAGGAAAAACAGGAAAAAAGAGATTCTGTGGTCCACGGGCGCCCCTTTTACGGACCTGCCGACCGGGAGAGTTCGCCAACCTCCCGAACGGTCAGGAAAAACAGGAGCGCCAGCAGGAAGAAGAAGCCGATCAGATGGATGACCCGCTCTCGCCGCGGATCCAGCCGCCGACCCCGGATCGCCTCCACCAGCACAAACAGAATCCGCCCGCCATCCAGAGCGGGGATCGGCAACAGGTTGGTGAAAGCGATGGCCAAGCTGATCAGCGCAATGAATGTGAGGAACACATCCGGCGATCCCACCTGCACACTGGTCTGGAGCGCTTCCCCAGCCTCCGCCCCAATCCGAACCGGACCCGCCGGCTGAAGCACGCCCGGGGGGACGAGCCCCAGCACAATACGGGCCGGCAGGCTGAAGAGCTGTCCGATCAGGACGGCGAACATCGCCGTGCCCCGCGCAATTGCTCCCGAAACGCTGAAGCGCTGGATCCGACTGTAATCCGGCACGGTGGCGATGATCACCCCCATCGCTCCCTGGCCGGGGGGCGGATTCGGCCGCACATACACGGAAACCTCCCGCTCCACGCCATCTCGACGGATCCGCAGGGTCACCGTTTGCCCCCGGCGGTCCTGCGCCAGCTTTCGCACCTCCTCGGTGGTGGAGACGGAAACCCCATCCAGGGCGAGGATGAGATCGCCCGATTGAAGGCCGGCCCGAGCAGCCGGCGATTCCGGAGCGACCTCCTGGATCTGCACCTGAGGGGCAGGAACTCCGAGCAGGAAGATCAGGATCAACACCCCCCAGGCCACCAGCATGTTCATCGACGGGCCCGCGGCCAGGATCAGGAGTCGCCACGGCCAGGGCCGGGCGGCGAATCCATCGGGAACCTCCGGGTCATCTTCCCCCCGCAACCGCACGAAGCCCCCAAAGGGGATGGCGTTGATGGAAAGCACCGTCTCCCCCCAGCGGCCCAGGGTCACCAGGCGTGGAGGGAAACCGAATCCGAACTCCTCGACTGCCACCTTTCCCAGCTTTGCCGTGAGCAGGTGTCCCAGCTCGTGGAAAAAAATCAAAGGGCCCAGAACCAGCAGGAATCCCAGGATCCCCCAGGGCACTCCGATCATTGGCTCGGTCATGGTTCCTCCGTAAAGGCTTTTTCAAGCGGGCTCGCTGCGCAATTACGATGGAAGGCACTTTTTTCTCAGAGCAGGACCATCCCTCGCCTCATGATGCGCAACATTACGAACGCGGGATGCGGCATGCTCCACCCCCCGGACCGCTGGCCAGCACCCGTCGCACGCCGGGCACCCGCTGGAGGCGCCGGGCGACCTCATCCGCCACCTCCATTGGACAGAGAACATGCACATTCGGCCCGGCGTCCAGGGTGAAGGCCACCGGCAACCCTTCGTCCCGCCAGCGACGGACCGCCTGCAGGACCGTGATGGTGGCCGGCTCCCAGTAAAACAACGGGGGCCGCGAGGTCATCATCACCGCATGCATCCAGATCGCATCCGTCTCCACGATCTCCGCCAGGGCCTCGAAGTCCCGACGCCAGATGGCCTCCCGACAGCGGGCGACCCGCTCGGGCGCCGTCGCCACCCGCAGGGCATGGAGCGGGCTGGTGGCTGCCCGGCGATGGCCCTCGCTGGAGCCCACCGCCTTATGCTGTTCGCTAAGGATGGCGATCACATCCCACAACGCCCAGTGCTCGGGAGGCGCGATGCTGTAGGCGTAAGAATCCTCATGGCGATCCCCGGCCACCCACTCCACAAAGCCCGGAGGCATGGAGCGGCAGGCCGACCCGGAGCCGAGCCGGGCGAGGATCGAGAGCTCGCGTTCCGAAAGATCCATCCCCAGCGCCGCGGCAGCCGCCACCGCCAGCGCCGCGAACGCCGCCGCCGAGGAAGCCAGCCCTACACCGGCCGGGATATCCGTGTTCGATTCCACCACCGCCCGCCCGCGAAACCCGGCCATCCCCCGGACATGATGGAGGAAGGCCTCCACCCGATCCCGGGCCGGGCCTTCCACCGGGCTCCCGTTCAGGATGAGCGCGTCAGGGCCTTCTTCCTCGAGAAAAGTCACCGTGGTGATGGTGCGCAGCGCGCCCAGATTCATCGAGAGCGAGGGATTCGCCGGAAGCCGGAGCTGATCGTCCCGATTCCCCCAGTATTTGATGAACGCGATGTTCGGATGCGCCTGCGCCGTTGCTCGTCGAATCGCCTCCATTTCCTCTTACCTGGATCTCGCCACATCGAATCAGCTTCAGGATCGTTGCTTGAGCAAGCTGAAATCCCACAACCGGGCGCAGCCGTTCCGGTGATTCAGTCTAACACAATTGATAGGAGTTGCGCAGCTGGTTTTCTCCTGAGGATTGTGGGATGGGGTCATTCCATCTCCTCTCGCAAGCCCCGAACGGTGTAACCCCTAAAATCGAATCTGGAGCATGAGTTGCGCGGTTGATTCCCTGATGGAAACGAGCTTTTCATGGTTTTCACGAACCATGGAGGGGTTCGACGAGAGCCTCGCTTTTTGAAGAGCCCCACCGTATGATCGATCTCACCAGATCGGGACCGGTGGGAGCAAAAGGCGGGAAGCGGAGGGAAAGATCCCGCATGCCACCATAATATCCTCATCCCCGAAGCGGGTATCGCTCCAGGCAGCGCACACACGATCGCGCGCCACATCCAGGCCCCAGTAATCCCCCGGGGCCGGACTGATCGGGGGCACCCTCATGTTGAGATCGAAGGAGCGGCTGCTAACCCGGAACGCAAGGCTCCAGGTCCGGCCCCCGTCAGGGGAATAGGCGTAAAAGGCATCGAACAGGCGGTTCCGCGGATCCCGCCGGCGATCCAGCCAGAACAGATGCACCCATCCGCGGGAATCCACCCGCACAATCGGATGCATGGCATCCCCCGGTGCAGCGAACGGGGTGGATACGCTCCAGGTGCGACCGCTATCCTCGCTGCGGGCGAAGGCCACCTCTGTTCCCAGAGCCTCTTGAACGGAGAGCTCCGTCCACGTGACATACAGCCGATTCGCATCGTAAGGATCGGCGGCCGCGCTGGGAAGCGTGTAGAGCCGCCACAGGTCATAGGGCCGCACCGGGCTGGGAGGCTGGAGGACGCTGGCCACTTTCCGCGGGGCCGAGAAGGAACGCCCGCCGTCGAAGGAGGTCACCACGCGGATCTCCCCCGTCGCGGTAGGAGACATCGGCTCCACATAGAACAGATAGACGGCGCCGTCCGCCCCGACCACCGGCATCGCCCCCTGAACACCCTCCCCTTCCGTCGCCGTCACCGGAGAGGACCAGGAAAGCCCGCCGTCCATCGAGTGGACCATCCATAGCACCTCGGCATGCATGGGGCGCCAGGCCACATAGAGGCGCCCATAGAACGGGCTGCCGGGCCGGCTATCGCGGGCCAGCCACGGCTTATCATCAAGGATCGTTGATGGATCCGAGATCACGGTCACCGCATCCCGCCACGTGCGCCCGCCATCCTCAGACCATGTCAGGAAAAGGCCATGATGGCGATAAGCCGGCGTCCCGGCGCCCAGGACCAGGACGTAGAAGCGCCCCTCCTCCGTCGCCAGGGCTACCGGATCGCTTTGTCGGGTGATCGTGGGGGGGAGCCCGGGAAAGGGGAGCTGGATCGGCCAGGATCGCCCGCCGTCGAAGGAGACGTAGATCCAGACCTCCCGGGTGATATCCTGGGTGCGACGGAAATCCTTTGCCGCCACCACCAGGTTTTGAGGATCCCGGGGATGAATGGCCAGGCTGGGCTCCTGCTGGGCGAAGCCGCTGCGATCGTTGTTCGCCACCACATTGGGGCCCCAGAGCGGCGGGGGAAGCGGTTCCGCTTCGACCCGGGCCAGGGCCAGGAAAACCGCCAGCCCTGGCAGGAGCAACCATACGATGATCATCCTCGCAGGAAGCCCCCTTAACACCCCACTCCCTGTTAGCCGGCTTCGCATTTCCTCTACCCATCCATAAGGCGTTACGCCGTTGACCTTCCCCTGGTTTTTTCCGGTCGGGCCCGGTGCCCTCGGCGCCCGGCCTGATCCCCGCAATATTTTCAAAGAAAGGATCATCCGTCCTGTTCGCGGATCCGGATCCCCAGCCATAACTGGGCAAAGCCCTGCTGCTTTCAACAGTGCTTGTGGGGATTCTATCACTGAACCAGCCCCCCTCGCAGCTTGGCGGGCGCTTTCCACCGGGAGCGGAGGACGGCACTGGCTTTCCATCCCGCCCGGACGGCGAGCTACGCTAAACTACAATCTAAACGCTGTTGCATTCGCCTCACCTCCCGGCAAGCCCCTCACTGGAATCAGGCGTTAGGCCGCTTGCCTGTGGGCGATCACAAACAGGGGGAATGGATCGATGACGGTCGAACACGAGTGGATGGCAGCATGGCATGAGGCGGCGCTGTGGAAAGACGCAGGCTGGGGACGGCTCCTGGTGCGGGGGGAGGATCGGCTGGCCTTCCTGCAACGGATGTCCACGAACGACTTCCGCGCGATGCAACCCGGCGCCGTCCTTCCCACGGTGTTCACCACCCCTACCGGACGGATCGTCGATTGGGTCCACGCCTGGGCGCTGGAGGCGGAGGTGCTGCTCCTCGCCTCCCCGGGGGCCGGCCCTGCGCTGCTGTCGTGGCTCCGGCGATATATCTTCTTCCGGGATCGGGTTCGGATCGAAGATGGCGCCGACCGGTGGGAGGCCATCGGGCTGATCGGACCCCGGGCAGCCGAGCGCATGGGAGGGGCACCCAGCCCCTCCTATATAAGCCAGCGGGTTCAGATAGAAGGCGGCGAATTCCTCGCGGCGAGGGTCGACTTTCCTCCAATGATCTGGGTGGTCGGACCTCCTGATCCCATCCGGGCCCTGCAGAAGCACCTGGAGCAACAGGGGGTGCCGGCGATGGGAAAGGCCGCATGGGAAATCTGGCGGATCGAACAGGGGATCCCGGTATGGGGTCGAGAGCTTACGGAAACCGTGAATCCGCTGGAAGCTGGCCTCCGGTTCGCGATCTCGTTCCAGAAGGGCTGTTACATCGGACAGGAAGTCATCGCCCGCCTGGAGCATTATGAGAAGGTCCGCCGTCAACTGGTGGGCCTGTATCTGGCGGAAGAGATCCCGGCGGAAGGGGCTCGCCTGGAAGCGGAGGGACGGGAGATCGGATGGCTGACCAGCGCGGTCCGCTCGCCCCGGTGGGGTCCGATCGGGCTGGGATACGTGCTGCGGGAATATGCCGAGCCTGGCCATTCGGTTTCCGTTCGATCCGGTGAACGAACCATCCCCGCCCGGCTAACGGCGCTTCCGTTTCCCCTTAACCCTGAGGAAGCCTGAAAGCTGAGCCGGGCCGCAGGATCCCGGCTCAGCCCCGATCCCAGGGCACGGAGCGAAGCGAAGTGCCCGTCTAAGCGTTCACAAAAAGAGGACGGGCACTTGCGTGCCCGACTACGAACGGGAAAAGCCCTTGTTCGTAGCAGGGCACGAAGCGAAGCGGAGTGCCCGTCCTTAAGCGTTCACAAAAAGAGGACGGGCACTTGCGTGCCCGACTACGAACGGGAAAGCCCCTGTTCGTAGTAGGGCACGGAGCGAAGCGGAGTGCCCGTCTAAGCGTTCCCAAAAAGAGGACGGGCACTTGCGTGCCCGACTACGAACGGGAAAAGCCCTTTGTTCGTAGCAGGGCACGAAGCGAAGC
>JAUQQB010000139.1 GCA_030550075.1 Chloroflexota bacterium
TCTTCAGTGTGAGAATGGCGGAATCGTTACGACAGCGGATCCTTCCTTGTTCCCTTTCTCCTTTCCTCCCCGCGGCCCGGAGGGCCGCAGGGAGGGGAAAGAAACCCTATCGCAGCGTCTGGGGACGGAGAGATCCCCTTCCGGAATCTCCCCAGCCCCAAAGATCTTCCTGAAAGCTCAGGGGAAGAGGAGGCCTTCCATGCCCAACCCTGCCCTCATCCGCGAGAAGGTCCGACAGGCGATCGGCATTCTGAACGAGAAGGGGATCGACGCCTGGTTAACATTCGTCCGGGAGACCGAGCAGACGCGGGATCCGGTGCTGGATCTGATCCTCGATCTGAACGTGACCTGGGTCTCCGCGTTCCTTCTCACGGCGAAAGGAGACCGGGTGGCGATCGTCGGGCGGTTCGATCGGGAGAATGTGGCGGCGCTGGGAATCTGGGACCCGGTGATCGGGTATGACGAGAGCATTCGCGAGCCTCTGGTGGAAACGCTGCAGCGCCTGAACCCGCGGGAGATCGCCATTAACTATTCGGAAAATGACCCCGCTGCCGATGGGTTGACCCACGGGATGTGGTGCCTCCTCCACCGGATGCTGAGCGGCACACCGTTTGTGGGCCGTCTGATCTCCGCTGAGGATCTCATCGGGGCGCTGCGGGGCCGCAAGACCCCGCTGGAAGTGGAGGCCATCCGCCGGGCGGTGGAGACCACCGAGGCTCTGTTTGACGAGATCGGGGCCTTCCTGCGCCCCGGGCGCTCGGAACGGGAGATCCAGGCCTTCGTCCATGAGCGGATGCGCGCAAGGGGTGTGGAGCCGGCGTGGGACCCGGATTATTGCCCCATTGTGGCCATCGGGCCGGAGGCGCCGATCGGGCATGCGATGCCCGGGGATCGTCCGGTGACCCCCGGGGTGCTGATCCACGTGGATGTAGGCGTGCGACAGGACGGTTTCTGCTCCGATCTACAGCGGGTCTGGTATGTCTTGCGGGAGGGGGAGGAGGGCCCGCCGCTGGAGGTCCAGCGGGCCTTCCAGGCGGTCCGTGGAGCGCTCCTGGCGGGGTTCCAGGCCCTGCGCCCGGGGGTCCAGGGATGGGAAGTGGACGCCGCGGCGCGCCGGGCCCTCACCCAGCAGGGTTATCCCGAGTATCTGCATGCCCTGGGTCATCACATCGGGCGGACCGTCCATGATGGCTCGACGGTCCTGGGGCCCCGATGGGAGCGTTATGGGCAGACGCCTTATGGGGTGGTGGAAGCCGGCAACGTCTTCACGCTGGAGCTGGGCGTGAAGGTGCCCGGGTATGGTTACATCGGGCTGGAGGAGGATGTGCTGGTCACGCCGCGGGGCGCGGAGTGGATCAGCCATCCACAGACTGAACTATGGGTGATCCGGCCGTGAAGGAACCGGGCTACGCGGATCTGGATGATGCGGCTCTCCTGATGCGGATCGCCGGCGGCGATGAACAGGCGCTGGCCGCTCTCTATGACCGACATGGGCCCCGGGCGTTCTCCCTCGCCCTTCGCATCCTGGGCGACCCGGAGACCGCGGAGGAGGTTGTCCTGGATGTGTTCTGGAGCATCTGGCAGCACGCCGGAACCTTCATGCCGGAGCGGAGCCGCTTCACCACCTGGCTCTATGCGATGGTTCGCAATCGGGCCATCGATGCGCTGCGTCGGCGTCGCGTCCGGCCGCCTCGAGCCTATGAAATCGAGCCCGAATCAGCGGAGGCTGCAGCTGCGGATCCGACGGTGGAAGCCCTGGCGGAGGCGGAGGAGCTGTCCCGGGCGATCCGGGAGGCGATGGCGGCCCTTCCAGAAGCGCAGCGCCAGGTGCTGGAGCTGGCCTATTTTCGGGGATGGTCGCATCGGGAGATCGCGGAATATCTGGGGGAGCCGCTGGGCACGGTGAAAAGCCGCCTGCATCTGGCGCTCCGGAAGCTCCACGACTGGCTGGCCGAACGGGGCCTGTTTCCCTGAATTCGATCAGCGCCGCTATGTGATCTCCGGCGAAGTGGGTTGCGTATTATTCCATAGGGGATCTGCGGATGATGAACGCCCAGCATGAGGTCTTCGAGGAAGAGCTGGCTGCTTACGCGCTGGGGGCGCTGCCGCCGGAGGAGGCGGCGGCGGTCGTGGCCCATCTGGCGGGGTGTCCTGTTTGCCGCGAAACCGTGGCCCGGTATCGGGAGACGGCCACGGCCCTGGCTTATGCGGTGCCGTTGCGGCCCCCGCCTCCTCGCCTGAAGGCCCGCCTGATGGCCCGGGTGCGACGGCCCCAACGGGGAAACTGGCAGTGGCTGGGGATGGGCGCTGCGCTGGTGGTGGCCACCCTGCTGTTGACCCTGGCCGCCCCGCTCATCTTCGCTACCCGGCCTTCGGTCGCCCCCCGTGTGATCCCGTTGCAGGGCGCGGAGGCCGCCCCGGACGCGGAAGGATATCTCATCCTGGAAGACGGCCAGGGCCTGCTGGTCACGAAAGGCTTAGCGGTCCCCCCCGAAGGCCAGGTGTATCAGGTCTGGTTCGTGGACCCCGCGGAGCGACGGGTCAGCGGCGGCACGTTCCGCACCCTTCCCCGCCCGTATGGCGTTTACACGGTGACCGTCCCATCGAACTTTCCGCTCTACGTTCGCATCGGGGTGACCATCGAGCCGGAAGGGGGAAGCCCCCGGCCCACCGGGCCCCAGGTCCTCCGGGGCGTCCTGCGTTGAGCCTATAGGGACATGGGCGGAGGGCTCCTCTTGCCGGCCCAGCCTCGAAAATCTCAAATAGGAGTTGCGCAGTTCGGGGCTCGCGAGAAGAGGTAGAATGGCCCCACCCCCTTTCTCCCCCCTCCCCACGGCCCTTTGGGCCGTGGGGAGGGGGGAGAAATATATTTTTGGGGGCATCGCGCGCCGAAGGCGCGCGATGCCCCCAAAAACCCCCAGGAGAAAACCAGCTGCGTAACTCCTATCTCATATCTCCAATGTGGATGAGGCCATCCGGATTGCTCTCCAGTGTGGGGCGAATCCCACCGCGGTATGATGGGAGCACAGCCCTCAGGGGTGGGGAACCGGGATGGGTGCTGAAGGCGCCTCCCTCAACCCCTCGGATGCCATCCTCTCACCTCCCATTCTGGAGGTCGATCGATGCAAACGGCGGACTGGATCCTCTGGAACGCCCGGATCTACACCCAGGATCCGGAGCAACCCATAGCCGGGGCCATCGCCATCATCGGCGAACGGATCGGCGCGGTCGGCCACACCGGGGACATGAGGCCCTGGCAGGGCCCTCGCACCCGGACCCTGGATCTGGGCGGCGCGACGGTGCTCCCGGGCCTGGTGGATGCCCATCTGCATCTGGAAGGGTATGCCCGACGCCGGATGGGGGTGGATGTGGATACACCGACTCTGGAGGAGGCCCTGGAGCGTGTGGCCCGTCGGGCGGCCTACACGCCGCCGGGGACCTGGATCATCGGCCGGGGATGGCTGCAGGAACGATGGGGACGGTTCCCCTCGGCCGATGATCTGGATCCGGTGGCGCCCGCGCATCCAGTGGCCCTCTGGGCTCGCAGCGGGCATGCCCTCTGGGTGAACCGGGAGGCCATGCGTCAGGCGGGGATCACCAGCGAGACCCCGGATCCGCCTGGCGGGCGCATCGCCCGGGATCCACGGGGGGAGCCGATCGGTCTCTTCTTCGAACGGGCAATGGATCTGATCATCCGGGCGATCCCGGAGCCCTCCACAGAGGAGCTGGCCGAGGCCCTGTATGAGGCGCTCCATGAGCTGGCCGCCCTGGGCCTGACAGCCGTTCACAACTTCGATGGGCCTCGCGCCTTCGCCGCCCTCCAGGTCCTTCGCGAGCGCGGAGATTTGCCCCTGCGGGTGGTGCAGCATCTTCCCCTTACCATGCTGGATCATGCGCTGGCCCTGGGCCTGCGCACCGGGTTCGGCGATGACTGGTTGCGCATCGGGGCGGTGAAGATCTTCGCCGATGGCGCCCTGGGGCCGCGGACCGCCTGGATGCTGGCCCCATATGAAGGAGAGCCGGAGAACCTGGGGATGGCCTTCACGCCCCCGGAGGCCATGCGGGAGGCGGCGCGGCGGGCCACCGCGACAGGCCTCTGGCTGGCCATCCACGCCATCGGGGATCGGGCCAACCGGGAGGTCCTGGATCTTTATGCCGAATTACGGGAACTGGAGGCGCGGCTGGGGATCCCGCCGGAGGCCCGGCGTCATCGCATCGAACATGCGCAGCTCGTGCATCCGGACGATATCCCGCGCTTTGGCCAGCTGGGAGTCGTCGCCTCGATGCAGCCGATCCACGCGGTCTCGGATCGGCCGATGGCGGAGCGTTACTGGGGGAAGCGCTGCGCGACCGCCTATGCCTGGCGTAGCCTGAAGGAGCGTGGGGCCTCGCTGGCCTTCGGCTCCGACGCCCCGGTGGAGCCGCCGAACCCTTTCTGGGGCCTGCACGCCGCCGTGGTCCGCGATGGCTGGCATCCGGAGCAGGCCCTCTCCCTGGCGGAGGCCCTGGAAGCCTATACCGTGGGCCCGGCATGGGCCGCCGGACTGGAGCGCTGGCAGGGCCGGTTGCGGCCCGGGATGTGGGCGGACCTCATTGTGCTCCCGGAGGATCCCTTCAGGATCCCAGCGGAGGGGCTGCGCGAGCTAACCGTGCTCGGCACGATGGTGGGCGGGCGCTGGGTCTATCAGCGCCTGGTATAGGGCACCCTGCGCCATTCCATCCGTTGCTCGCATGGTGAGTGAGGGCGGCGGTCAGGGCTTTCCCATAAGGGGGTCTGGGGCTGCTCAGCGGCTCTCCCGGCCCCCGAATTTTCTATGGGACGGTGGCTCAGGCGGACGGGGCCTGCATCATCGTGAATACCCCCAGGATCACTAACGCCGCGCCCAGGTAGCCCAGCGGACCGAATCGTTCCCCCCACATCCAGTATGAAACCACCATGGCCACCACCGGCTCCAGCGTGGCCACCACAGCCGCCCGGGTCGCTTCCAGCCGCCGCAGGCCAGCATAGTAAATCGAATAGGCGAGATAGGTGGAACAAACGGTCAGGAACGCGATCGCTCCCCAGGCGGGGAGCTCCGCGCGATGGAAGGAGATCAGGGGAAGCAAGCTCAGGGCCCCCACCGGCATCGCGTAAGCGAACAGGGTGGGGGTCTCATACCGCTGAAGGTAAATCTTCCCGAAAAGATAATACAGGGCGTAGGTCAACCCCGAGAGCAGACCCCAGAAAACCCCAGCCGGGCGGATTTGCACGTCGCCGCCCTGCAGGCTGACACCGGCCACGCCCACGAGGGTCAGGAACAGCGCCATGAGCTTATGGAGGTTCATCGGCTCTTTCAGGAAAAGCCATGAGAGGAGGGCTACCCAGGCGGGGGCTGTGTAAAGCAGCACCGCGGCCATTGCCCCGCCGCCGGCCTGCACAGCGAGCTGGAAGGAGGCGTAGAACAGCGCCACACCGATCAGGCCGAAGCTCAGCACGCTCGGGAGATCCCGCCATGCGACCCGGATCCGGCCGATGAGGAAGGCGTGCGACCCGAACAAAAGGCCCCCAAAGACCGCCCGCCAGAAGGCGACCTCCAGGGGCGTCAGCCCATAGGTGAAGGCCAGCCGGCTCACGGGACCGATCAACCCCCACAGAAAGGCCGCAGTCAACATGTAAAGGTAACCGATCATCGGTTCCCCCTCGAAGATGTTTCAGGATTTCAGGTGCGGAGGGTCGTCTCCCGCTTCGATGTGGAGCGAGCGGGATCGTCGGCTGGACAGGTCCCCATGGCCCAGGGGATCATAAGCGGGAAATCAGCTCAGGGTGGGACAGGAGGCCCAGCCCTGAGATGGATCTGGCTGACGAGCCGCTGTGTCGATGTCTTTATGGAGTCTCGCGGTGTGAAAGAAACATCCAGAGCGATGGATGCTGGAGCGAGCCCCAGCCCCATGCGGTGGGTTTAGGGGGAGGGGCTCCATCTTCCTCAATGGAGCGCTCCGCTGGCTTCCGGATGGTTGCTCTGGCCAGACAAAGCTCAATAATAGGAGTTACGCAGCTGGTTTTCTCCTGGGGTTTGGGGGGAATCGCGCGCCTTCGGCGCGCGGTTCCACCCCCTTTATCCCCCCTCCTTACGGCTCTTTGGGCTGTGGGAAAGGGGGGGCCATTCTACCTCTTCTTGCGAGCCCCGAACTGCGTAACTCCTATCAATAAAAGGGCCGGTCGTTGGCCCGCCGGGCTCTGGACGGACTCTCCGATCAGCGAGGGAAGCGAAGAAGGACACCGAGGGCGATCAGCTCCAGCATGACGGCGAAGGCGATGACGCCTCCCAGGGAGAAGTCGTAAATCGCCCCCATGACCGTGCTGCCCAGGAACCAGGCCAGCCCATAGATCCCGTTGAACAGCCCATATGCTGTGCCCCGCTCTTCAAAAGCCACCAGAGAGGGGATGGCCGCCCGCATGATGGTCTCCTGCTCTCCGATCACCGCTCCCCACAGCATCAATCCGAGGAGCAAAAGCATGGGGTGACCCGAGAAGACCAGTGGGGCTGCGGCGGCGCTGAAGGCCGGGATCGTCAGCAAAACTCGGAGGCCGAAGCGATCATACAGGGCGCCGAAGAGCAGGCCGGCGGCGGCATCCACCAGCATCGCTGCGGCGAACAGGGCCGGGATCACCGGGTCCGGCAGGAGGCCCGTCTTTTTCAGGTGGAACGAGAGCAGCTGGAAGTGAACCAGCCCGGCGACGCTCAGGGCCACGAAAGCCAGATACCGCCGAAAGCGGGGACTGGCGATCCCCTTATGGATCGCTGCTCCGGGATCGCCGGCAGGGGCCTCCAGATGGTGGGGGGCCGGGTAAAGCGAGCGGGCGGCCATCAGGATGCCCAGGGTGAGCAGCGCCGGGATCAGCAGCACCCCGAAGGCCAGATCATACCGTCCGGACAGCTGAAGGATCAACGCCATCAACAGAGGCCCCCCCACCGCGCCGATCTGGTCCAGGGCTTCGTGGAGACCGAACCCCTTTCCAGGGCCGATCTCGCTGGCCGCATAAGAGAGCATCGTGTCCCGGGCCGGGGTGCGGATGGCCTTCCCCAGCCGCTCGATCAGGGTGAGAACAGCGGCGGTGGGCCAGGCGCGGGCCAGGGCCAGGAAGGGAACGGCAAGGACGCTCGTGGCATATCCGAGGATGGTGAGAACCCACGGCCGGCGCAGGCGATCGGTCAGGTAGCCGGAGAGCGGGCGCAATCCATAGCC
>JAUQQB010000140.1 GCA_030550075.1 Chloroflexota bacterium
TTCGCATGGATTGGAGTACCCTGTCTGGAAGGGTCTGGTCTGAAAAGCTTATCGTTAGGTTTTTTAAAGCATCTGTGGTTTGTTATATCATGGAAAAGAGTGCATAGGAGGCCATCCCCCGGGGAGGGCTGTCGTGAACTCAAAAAACGAAAAAACATTGCCGCTGGGATTGCAAATGCTGGGTCCAGCGTTGATGGTGCTCGGGGTGATGTTGCCGTGGGGCGCATTCCCTGAAGCGCAGGGCCTGGATCGTTGGGGGCTCGTTGTTCTCCTCGTCGGGGTTCCTGCCCTGTTGCTGCCATGGGCGGCCCGCGAGACCGTTGCGGCCCATCGGATCCTGGCGGGCCTGGCGCTGATTGCGGCGATCGGCGCTCTCGGGGGATGGATGGCCGCTTGGCAGACGATTTCAGCAGCCATTCCAGACCCGGTGACCCGAGTCGGGAAGGGTCCTCTTTTCACCCTGGCCGGTGTGGCTCTCACATGGGCTACCCTTCCGGGGCCACTCAGGGGCTGGCATCGAGTGCTGGCGGTCGGAGGGGGGTTCGGGTTGATGCTCGCCATCGCTATGCTGATGTCCGCCTGGCTTTCCGCCGAAAAGGAAGCCTCGGCGGCGATGGGAGGCGCTGCCCTCGCTCCGGTGAGGACACCGTGGATCATGATCGAGGTTCGCCCCTCGTCGGAAACCCCAGCAATGCGCCGTGTAGAACAAGAACAGCCCTCGCCAGCGATGCCCACTGCAACCCCCCTGCCGTTTTCTTATTCAGGTTCAGAAACAGGCCCGGAGCCCGGCGGCTTCAGCTCTCCGGAGCCTGCAATGGCCACTCCGGAGGATAAGGCTCTGGAAACTCCATCGCCTCTACCGCCCACACTGGCGCCCACGGCAACGGTTCCGCCGCTGTCTCCCCCATCGCCCTCACCGACGCCCCCGCCATCGCCATTAAGCCCATAACGAAGCGTCCGCCTGTGGATCCACAGGCAGGCGGATGACTCTGAGAGGAGGTCCTGGAATGACCGGATTTGCCCAGGATGTAGCCCGTCGCCTGGTCGAGAACATCGAGCGGGTGATCTTTGGGAAGCGGGATGCGGTGGAGCTGGCGGTGATCGGCTTGCTGGCTCAGGGCCATCTTCTGATCGAGGATGTGCCCGGGGTAGGGAAGACCATGCTGGCCAAGGCAATGGCGCGCTCCATCGGAGGAACCTTCCGTCGAATTCAGTTCACCCCTGATATGCTTCCCAGCGATATCACCGGCGTTTCGATCTTCAATCCCGGGACCCGCGCCTTCGAGTTCCGCCCCGGGCCTATTATGGCGAACATCGTTCTGGCGGATGAAATCAATCGCGCTACCCCAAAGACCCAGGCTGCACTGCTGGAGGCGATGGAAGAACGCCAGGTCAGCGTGGATGGCGTGACATATACCCTTCCTCAGCCTTTCCTGGTGCTGGCCACTCAGAACCCTATCGAATACGAGGGGACGTTCCCGCTGCCGGAGGCGGAGCTGGATCGTTTTATGCTGAGGATCCGCCTGGGTTATCCTTCCCGAAAGGATGAACTGGCCATCCTGGAGGCCCAACAATTCCGTCATCCGATTGAGACGCTGGAGCAGACCGTGCAGTTGGAGGAGTTGCACCGGGCTCAGGAGGAGATCCGGGGTGTTCATGTGTCGGCCGAGATCAAGGGTTATCTCCTGGAGATCGTGGAGCGAACGCGGGAGCATCCCGATATTTACCTGGGGGCTAGTCCACGGGGCGCTCTGGCGCTGTTCCGAACCGCTCAGGCTCGAGCGGTCTTGCGAGGGCGAGATTATGTGCTCCCGGATGATGTGAAGGTGCTGGTTCAGCCGTGCCTGGCCCACCGGCTCATCCTGAATCCAGAGGCCCGGATGCGAGACATTACTCCAGAGCAGGTCCTGACCGAAATCATAAACCGGATCCCGGTGCCAGGCGCTGCCCTTGCTTGATCGCTTATTTGAAAAGTGGGGGCGAAAATTTTTTCGCCCCCACTTTTGCCACCCCGGGGGTCCGAACGTCTTTCTGGGCATCGGACTCCATCGTGCGGAGGGCCCTCATTTGTAAGCAGGTGTAAAAACTCTTATACTCAAATCAAGCCACCACTGTGGAGTTCAGCGGGATGGGACAGCACATGAATGAGGCGGAAAGCGCTCGGTATGGAAATATGGCCTTCCCAGTGGATCTCGACTGGATCTTGGAGGCTATCGCGCCGCTTCGGTTTCCCATGGCCCAGGGATTGTGGCTTTTACGCCCTTGGTTGGGGCCTGAACGGGTTGCCCGCTGGGTGGCGGATCTGGAGGGCACCTCCGGGGTCCGGGATACTAAGGAGAGTTCCCTATGATGGGTGGATGGCTGCTCCCCTTCTTTGTTCTGCTAACGCTTCTGGCTGTTCGGATGGCCCGGCGGATTCAGAGTCCGCCCCGCGAGCTGGAGCCTTTTCAGAGAATCCCCCGACAGGTCGGGTGGGCTCTGGAGACCGGACAGCCGCTCCACCTCGCCCTGGGCTCCGGAGGGTTAATCGGCAATGAAACTGCGTTAACGCTGAGCGGCGGGCGGATCCTGGGGCCCCTGGCGCAGGATAGCGCGGCCGGAGAGGTCTTTCCCTTTGTGACCGTGGCAGATCCAGTCGCGTTGCTTTACGCCCGACATGTGCTCCAGGACGCTTGCCAGCGCCAGGGCATTCCCTCCGCCCTGCCTCTGGATCGCGTATGGTGGGCTGGCGCCAGCCCCATGGCCTACGCAGCAGGCCTTACGCTTCTGCTGGGCACGCAACCGATGGCGACCAACATCATGAGCGGCCTGTTTCGGGAAGAGGCAGTGCTGGCGGGGGAGATCGGTCAGCGATATGGAGCCCGTTCGATCTTCGCGATGCCTGACCCAAGCGGAGCCGCCGTGTTGTGGT
This sequence comes from Chloroflexota bacterium, assembly GCA_030550075.1. Lineage (GTDB taxonomy): Bacteria > Chloroflexota > Anaerolineae > Thermoflexales > Thermoflexaceae > Thermoflexus. Next base: position 2,912 of record JAUQQB010000140.1, read on the forward strand.
CCTTTGATCCCGCTCTGGCCGTTGGCGAGGAAGCCTTCGTAGCCTCCTCCCAGAGGGAGATCCCTGGGCGTCCATCGGCCCTCCTTCTGACCCATGATCTGATCCGCTGGTTGCTGATCGTGCTCCTGCTGATCACAGCTCTGGGATTTGTTCTGCGTGGTTAAAGGAGGAATCTGGATGTTTCGACGCGCGTTGCCGACTGGCCTTTTGAGCTTGGTCATTTTCCTGGCCCTGTTGCCCTATGTGTGGCCTCAGCCGGCCCTTCGTCAGAGCTTAACCGAACTGGGCTCCACCCTTCTGGCTTATGCAGCGGTAGTCAGCTTCTTCTCTTTTCTGGAGGCTCATTTTCACCGAGTCGGAGCCCGCGCAGAGGGCTGGCCATATAGCTTGGTGACCGCGCTCGCGGCTCTGGCGGTCCTGTTGCTTTCTCTTATGGAAGGCTGGCTCAGAGGGAATGGCCTCGCTGGGCCCTGGACCAGCTGGCTTTACCAATATGGATTGTTGCCCTTAGAGGCCTCCGTAGGAGCTTTGTTGCCCTTCTTTATGGTCCTTGCCCTCTGGCGTCTGCTGCGCACTCGTCGTTCCATATACATTCTTCTTTTTGTCGCGGGCGTTCTGATCACACTCATCATCCATTCAAGTGGAACCCTTCTTCCCACCATGTTCGGTTCTTTTTATGAAACCCTTTTATCTCCACTGGCCACCGGCGGGATCCGTGGGATCCTAATCGGGGTGACGATTGGTGTGGTGGTGATGGTGGTGCGGACCTTTCTATGGATGGACCGACCGCTGAGTCGTTGAAGGAGAGCGCTCCTCGCGCGACAAAGCCGCACGAGGTGAGGGATTCCTCCCACCGTGCGGTAGCTTCATCGTAAACAGAGTTCATCGCTACCCGGAGAGACTATTGGAGGGGCCGGATTCCTGGGAAAATCCGGGGAGGTTTGGGATGAAATCCTGTCCGGTTTGTGGGGCTCCTAATCCGGATGATCAAAGAATCTGTGAGCAGTGCGGCACCCGCCTGGTTTCCCTCTCCGAAGTGGAGGGGGAAGTCTTATGCTCAGTCTGCGGCTATCGGAATCCCTCCGGGACGATCTTCTGTGAGCAATGCGGTGCCCGCCTCGAATCCGAAGCCACCCAGGGGGCTGAGGAGGCTTCCATCGAAGAGGCCCCCGAAACCGTTGAAGTCGAGCCAGATTGGGTTGCGACGCTAGAGGCGCTTTTCCCGGAGATCCCTTCGGAGGCACAGCCTCCCACCTCGGAGACCATACCTGCAGAGGCTGGCAAGGGAGAGGGGATCGCCCCCCCATCACTTGTTGAGGAAGAAAAACCGCCCAGCGCGGAGGCTGCTTTCCCCGCACCGTGGGAATGGCTGGAGGAAAAGGAATCCGCTCCGCCGTCCTCGGAGCTTGCCCCCTGGATATCACCGGTGGAGCAGATCCCCCTGACTTTTGAACCGGAGAGTTCCCCGGAAGAAACGCCTCTTCCTTCTTTCGAGGGCGTTCTACCGGAGATTGCCGAACTATGGCCTCCGACAGAGTCCATAGAAGAAGCATCCGGATCCTTCCCATTTCCTGGCGTTTTGCCCCCTCGAGAAGGTGAGGAGATGCCCTGGCCTTCCGAAGGCGAGGGGCCCCTGTCGTTTCCCTGGATGGCAACGGCCGGCGAGGTGCCGGAACAGGGCCCCGAAGTTTCCTTTCCAGGGACCGCGTCGTTTGTCGAAGGGCCTTCAGAGTTGGAAGTGGAAGCTTCACCTCCTTCCCAAGCGGTCCCCCCTTCAGAATTTCCCTCCGAGATGACAGAGGAGACCGAAGGAGTGTTTCTACCTGGGCCAGGAGCAGAGGAAATTCCAGAGTGGTTGAGGGGATTGGAAGCAAGGGGGAAGACTCCGGAGGAAGCTGCACCTGAAACACCCTATGAGCCTTTTGAAGCATGGAAGCCTGAGGAGATCCCTCTGACGGCGCTGGGGATCCCGGCGGGGGAGGAGTTACCGGCGCAGGCGAGCGCTTTCCTGATTCAGGAGGAGCTAACCGCAGAAGCCCCTTCGGTGCCCACCGAAGTTCCACCTTTCACGGATTTGGAAGCCGTGCTTGCCGAGATGCCGGAGTGGCTACAGACCCTCCAGCCGGTTCCAGAAGAAGAGGGCCAGGCTCCTTCTGAAGCGATCCCAGCCATTGAGCCAGCGGTAGTGGAGACCCAGGGGCCGCTGGCCGGTCTAATCGATGTGCTGCCTCTGAACCTGCGACTGGCGGAGGTCCAAGGGCCGGCCGCCCGGCTGCGAGCCGAACCGGCTTCTGACCTTCTGACTCGAGCCCAGGCGTGGCAGAGCCTGCTGAATCAGGGCTTGAATTTCCTCCTTGGGGAACGGGCAGTGGAGCCCGCTCCGGCCGGCCTGGGGGCCGCTCTGGAACGTTGGTTACTCTTCGCCCTCCTCGCAGGCGCGTTGATCTTGGGGCTCTACTGGCCATTGCCATTCTTCCAGCCTGCGCTCCTGGTGCCTCCCAGGGATTTCTTGGCCCGGCTGGATCAGGTGCCCTCCGGGGGCATCGCCCTGGTGGCGGTGGATTATGGACCGGATCGAGCGGCGGAGCTGGAGTTCTATCTCCAGCGGATCCTTGAGCGGCTCACCATCCGCGGGGTTCGAGTGTTGACGGTGAGCCTTTCCCCCTGGGGAGCCGCTCAGGCGGCTCAGATGGTTCAAACGCGCCCGGATTACGGAGAGCGGGTGGTCCATCTGGGATACTATCCAGGGCAGGAAGTGGGGGTGGCCCGTCTGCTCACCCGTGCGCTCGGCCAGTTGGGGGTCGATTATCGTGGGCAGCCGTTGCAGGGGCTTCCGCTCGCCCGGGATTTTGGGGAAGATCCCCTGGCCACCCGGTTGAGTCTGGTGGTCCTGATCACCGGATCGCCCGATGCCTTGCGGGGGTGGATTCAGCAGGCGCAGGGAGTTCTCTCTCCGGAAGTGCCGATGGTCGCCGCGGTCGGTGCGAACTTGGGGCCCTACGTGGCCCCTTATCGGGAGAGCGGTCAGCTGCACGCAGTCGCCATCGGCCTGCGGGACGCCTTGCTGCTGGACGGGCCGGCTCCGGAGGGCAGTCCGGCTTTCTTCGATCTCCAGGCGCAGACCAGTATTCAGGTGTTTATCATTGCGCTCATTGGCGTGGGGTTAGTGATCCGTCTCTTTCGAAGCCCGAGGAGGGGTAGGCATAGCTTAATCCGGGGACAGTAAAGTGGGAAGTAGGATCCTATCCTTTCATAACATGAGGCTCATGTCGGCTTTGAGGTGAAGGGAGGCTTCCCTCCAGGCCCCTGACTTCCGAATGATCGGATCGCTGGGCCTCGATCCCGAGTTCATCATCCCTCCGAATCCGAGAGGGCGCCCCTTCACCCCCAAACCGGCAGGAACTGAAAGGTTTCCCCGGTAGGGGCGAAAATTTTTTCGCCCCTACCGGGGAAATGGTTGACGGCCTCCTCAAAAGATCTCGAGCTCCGGGCCATCCTCCCTGGAATCCGCAGGGGGATGCCCGTTCGCCCTAAAACCGATAGGAGCCCAAATTTTTCGCCCTGGGTTGATGAATGCATGGCTTCACCTCAAAGCCAACATGAGCCTAACATGATGTCTCTTCCTTTTACCTAATGAGAGCGCCAATGGAGGAGCTCGATGGACTTCGTCGGGATGGTCTTGGCTTTGCTCCTCACCCTGATGGTCCTGAGCTATCTGATTGATGACACGGCTGTGTATCGTCTGGCCGCTAGCTTGCTGGTCGGGTTCAGCGTGGGCTATTTCATGGCGGTAATGCTGTGGAACATCCTGATCCCCCAATGGCGCGAAATCATGACCACAACTGATCCCTTGCGGCGGAATCTGCTGTTTCTGGAAGCGGGGTTGGGGATTTTGCTCCTGGCTAAAGGGGTGCCCCGGCTGGGTCTCGTGGGAGATCTCGGGCTGGCAGTCGCCCTGGGGATCGGTTTGGGGACCGCAGGGGCAGGGGCCGTATTCGGGACCCTAGGGCCTCAACTGATGGCTGGAGCAGGTCAGGGCATCACTCTGGGGCTGGTGGCGACCTTGCTGGCGTTGCTGACGGCTCAGTTCTATCGCCCTCCGGCCAGGGGCCGCATTCTGGAGCGGCTCTGGACCGGAGTTCAGGCTCTGGGGCGCGCGGTGTGGGCGTTCGCGCTCGGCACGCTGTTCGGCGGTGCGCTGATCACTGGGATCTCTCTTCTGATCGGCCGCGCGGAGTTTTTGATTCAGATGCTGAGCCAGTGGTGGCGGTAAAAGAACTTTCGGGGGTCTGGGCAGAGGCCAAAGGCCT
>JAUQQB010000141.1 GCA_030550075.1 Chloroflexota bacterium
GCGCGCCGAAGGCGCGCGACTCCCCCAAAAATATAAAGGGGGGTGGGGCCATTCTACCTCTTCTCGCGAGCCCCGAACTGCGTAACTCCTATCCTACATCCATTGAACCAGGAGGACCTATGGAAGCGAAAGCTCACAAGCATCCGAACTATGTCCTGGTGGGCATCGTCCTGATCATCCTGACGATCCTCGAGGTGAGCGTGATCTCCCTCCCGGTGCCACAACTGCCTTTCCTGTTAGGCTTTGCCATCGCCAAGGGGCTGCTCATTCTGCTTTATTTCATGCACCTGAAATTTGACTCCCGCCTTTATGCGGTGCTCTTCGCCTATCCGTGGCCTCTGGCCCTGCTGCTGGTGGGGATCCTGATCTGGGTGTATTTCGGGTTTCGGATGTAGCGATCCACAGCCTCTCCGGCCGTGGGGAGGAAATTCAGAAGCCCTTTCCTGGAGTGATGGGGCCTCTTCTTCGATCGTAATGCGGGTGGTCTTACGGAATTTTGCCGGGTGCGGGCCGCTTTCGACGACCCACACCCAAAGCGGCAGGTCTACAAAAAAGAGGGGGGCGGTATTGCCGCCCCCCTCTTTTTAAGCTATGCCTACTCCCCGCCGCCCGCCGGGGCTGGGCGTGCCGGAGCCGCCCGCCAGCGGTTGAAGGCCATCCACCCCTCGTAGCCGATGAAGGCCGCAGCGATGAAGAGCAGGGCGGCGAGGATCAGCATCGTCCACGCGCCGATGATCGCCACGATGTTCCCCTTCGCTAAGGCCGCGTTCAGCGCCGGGATCTGGTTGTAAAGGGTGACCAGGATGGCGGCCATCGTGGTGATATACATGAAGACTCCGGGCACCCCGGCATACCAGGCCGGCCGGCGCTCCGAGACCAGCCAGACGGTGACGATCAGCAGGGCCAGGCCTGCCATCAGCTGGTTGGCCGAGCCGAACAACTGCCAGAGGTAAATCCAGGTCCCGGTGAGCACCAGGAAGGCCGCCAGGACCATCGAGATGATACTGGCCACGTGCATGTTCTTAAAGATGGGTTGAGCTTCCCCGAGCCACTCGCCCAGGGTCACCCGCATCAGGCGGAAGACCAGCTGGACCACGGTGATGACAATGACGACGAAGGTGGCGAAGCCCAGGGCCGTGCCATAGGGCCGGAAACCCGCTCCGAAGATCTGGGAGAGCAGGGTGCCAACACCGCTCGCGAAGGCCGCTGCACCCGTCCCGGCTCCGGCGATGGAGATCGCAATCAGAGAGAGCAGCCCCAAGGTGTTCTCGCCGAAGAGCATGGCGCCACCGCCCACAGGCAGCGCATCCGTCTCATATTCCAGCTGTCGCGCGGTGCCTACCGAGCCGAAAAGGGCATGCCAGCCCGAGATGGCGCCGCAAGCGATGGTCACGAAGAGCATCGGCCACAGGGGCTGGATGCCGATCGCAGCCGGTTGGAGGCCCCGGAAGGCGGGAAGCTTAAAGGAGACCGCCTGTGGGTTGGTGAAGAAGCCAACGATGCCGCCGATATAGCTCAGGATGATCACCAGAGCAGTCACCCAGAACCCGAGGTAGTTTACCGGCTGCGCAAAGCGCCAGATGGGAAGGTTGGCCCCCAGATAGCAGAAGACCAGGGTGAACAGCATCCAGAAGATGTAGGAAAGCCGCACCGGTCGATCCAGGCCTAACAAACGGCCGGTCTTAGGATCCGGGTTGGCTGTAGGATCGAAATAGGTGTAAAGCGGCTTGCCGCCCGCCAGACCATCGATCGCCGCGTTGAAGCTGGCGAAGACCTGCCCCACCGGCCCCTGGATGGTCTTCACCTGCTCTCCCTCCTTCACCTGCTGCAGCCCCAGCGGCCCGATCCCCATCGCCACGAGGGTGATAATGAGCGTGATGGCCGTGACCGCAATGAGATCCATCTTCCAGCGGTAAAGCATCTGCCCGGCCAGCAGCCCCATCACCGCCAGGGCGATGATGCCGAGAGGGACGGTCGGATCGAGCAGGACTCCTGCGATGAGGTTCACGAAGGCCCCGGCGATCAGCAGCAGGTAGAAGAAGATGAACACAAAGAGGAGGGTGCGGGTGCGGGGGCTGATCAGGCGATAGGCCACAGCGCTGAGGGAGTTGCCATCGTTGCGCACGGAGAGCATGATGGCGCTGTAGTCGCTGGCCCAACCGATAAAGGAGACCCCCAGGATCAGCCAGAGGAGGGCGGGGAGCCAGCCCCACAGCCCGGCCGCCGTGATCGGCCCCACGATGGGCCCGGCAGCGGCGATGGACTTGAAGTGATAGCCGATGAGGATGTTGCGGCTGGTGGGGACGAAGTCGACACCATCCATATACATCCGGGCCGGGGTCGCCCGCTTCGGATCGGACTGGATGATCTCCCGGTCGACCCGCTTGGCGTAGAGGTTCCAGATCAACAACTGGACAAGGATACCGATAATAATAACCCAGAAGGCGCTCATGGCTTTCCCTCCAGGATGAGATGGGGAGATGATGGAACCTCGCCCACAGGCACGCGCTGAGGAGCGCGGCGATCCGGGGACCCAAAGATCAGAGCTTCCAGGGCGTTTCCGGTTCACCTCCTTTCCTCATGTTTTCTCCTTACCTCCCCGCGGCCTGAAGGGCCAGGAGGAGGAAAGGGGAGGAAGGGAAAGGTCAGCTGCGTCATTCCTCACGCGAAAGAACAGGCGACAGCCCATATCTCAGGCTGTCGCCCGGGGAACACCCAACCGCTGAGCGATGGCCGCCTCGGCCGCCGCGAAATCGCCGCCCGCAAATACCTGTCCGTCCACAATCACTGCCGGATAGCGGCGGGCGCCGTAGCGCAGGGATTTCCACCATCCCTCCACAGAGACGGCGTCGATCACCTTCACCGCAATCCGATCGCAATAAGTCGACAGGAGTCGGGCGATCCAGGCCGCGAGGTCCTGGTAGGCTTTCTGGAGATCTTCGGGGAGTCCGGAGGCCAGCTGTTCCGCATGCAGGACCTGACCCACGCCGGCCTGCTGCCAGACCAGCTCACAGTGGAGACAATGATAGAAGGCGGTGGGCGCATAAGCGATAATCTCAATTCGTAAGGGCCGCTGCATAGGCCCCTCCCGTCCGAATATATCCTTCATTGGCCCTGAGCGGTCAAGGGAATAGGCTCAGGGATCCCCCGAGGAATTCGCGCCCACAGAAAAAATAAAGAGGATCACTCCTATTGTAGCATGCTCTGGGATGCTGTCAAGGATTTTTCAGCCTAAGAAGTTCTTTGTTGCACGATATTGTTATTCTTATCACAATTAATCAGGGCACTGGCGGGTTTTCAGCGACTCGACCGCAGGGCGGTCCCTTGCGGCTCAAAGGGCCGCATGGGGAATTGGATCTGAATCAGGGGATCCGCTCGTCTGCCCGGGATCCAGTGAGCCTGCCGTGACCTTGACGTCCCCTTTTCTCCTCCGTAAGATAAAGGCGAAAGCTCCTCCCTCGCCCCCATGATTTCGAGATCAACGGAAGGAGAAGCCCATGTCCGATTTCCTGTTTCGGGGTTCGCTGGCGGAAGTGGATCCGGATGTGGCCGCCCTGATCCGCTATGAGCATGAACGTCAGGTCCGCAAGTTAATCCTCATCCCCTCGGAATCCTATGCCCCGGCGGCCGTCCGCGAAGCCCTGGGTTCGGTGTTCCAGAACATCTATGCCGAAGGCTATCCTCATGAGCGCACCCGAACGCAGACGGAGGCGGAGCTTCTGGACTACGAGGACCAGCTGGGATTTTACCGACGTTACAGCGACCAGCGCTATTACAAGGGCGTGGAATACGCGGATATCGTGGAGGCGCTGGCGCGGCGCCGCTGCGCCGAGGCCTTCGCGACCCCCGAGATCCCTCCCGAGCGGATCTTCGTGAACGTCCAGCCCCTCTCCGGTGCCCCCGCCAACAACGCGGTCTACGAAGCGCTGCTCCAGCCCGGCGACACCGTGATGGGTATGTCCCTGATCCACGGCGGCCACCTCACCCACGGCTCGCCGGTCAATCGTTCGGGCAAGCACTATCGCATCGTCTGGTATACCGTGGATCCCCAGACGGAGCGCCTGGATTACGATCAGATTCGTGATCTCGCCCGGCAGCACCGGCCGAAGATGATCATCGCCGGCTACACGTCGTATCCGTGGGCGCCGGACTGGCAGCGCTTCCGAGAGATCGCGGATGAGGTGGGCGCGTATCTGCTGGCCGACATCGCCCATACGGCGGGGATGGTGATCGCCGGCGCTTACCCGAACCCTCTGGGCTATGCCCACGTCGTCACCTTCACCACCCACAAGACGATTATGGGCCCGCGGGGGGCCTGCATCCTCACCACGGATCCTGACCTGGCGAAGAAAATCGACCGCGCGGTGTTCCCCGGCGAGCAGGGCGGGCCCCATGTGAATGTCTTCGCCGCCCTGGCGGTGGCCTTCAAGCTGGCCCGCACCGAAGCGTTCCGTGAGCTGCAGCACCAGATCGTCCGCAACGCCCAGGCCATGGCCCGACGCCTCGCCGAGCGTGGGCTGCGGATCCCTTACGACGGCACGAACACCCACCTCCTCCTGGTGGATTGCAAGTCAGTCCGGGGGCCGGATGGCACCCCCCTGATGGGGGATCCGGCGGCCCGGGTGCTGGATCTGGCGGGCATTGTGGTGAACCGCAACACGATCCCGGGCGACACCGGGGCGGGGGCTGCCAGCGGCATCCGCCTGGGAACGCCCTGGATCACCCAGCGCGGGTTCCGGGAGCCGGAGGTGGAGGCCCTGGCGGACATCATCGCGGATGTGCTGTGGGCCTGTAAGCCGCACCGCTACTACGTGGGGCGGGATCTGGTCTACCGCACCAAGGTGGAGTTTGACGTCCTGGAGGAGGCCAAGTTGCGGGTGGCCGAACTCGCCGCTCGGGCCGGCATCGATGTGGAGCTCCCGAAGAGCGGCTACCCCCATTACTGGTTCATCACCGATCGCCTCTCTGCGGCGGACGGGAAGGCGGTGCTGGAGATCCGGGGGGATCGGGCGGCGGAGTTCCTGGAGGCAGCCCTCACCCAGCGGGCGGTGGGCCTGAAGGTCGGCGAGGGGGCTCCCACCTTCGTGCTGGAAGCGGACGGCCGGATCATGAGCCCGGCCTATGTGATTCGGGATGGCCTGGATGCGTTCCGGCTGGTGATCCCGGAGGAGCGGGCCGGTCGGGTTGCGGCGTGGCTGCGCGATCTCTCGGATGGTTACGTGCGCTTCGATGAGGACATCTGGGCGAAACTCCCCGGCCCGCTGCGGGTGCGGGAGATCCCGGCGGAGGATCCCCGGGCGGCTTCGGCGCGCGCGCAGGCGCGCTTCCCGAGCCATCTGGCCGAGACGACCGGCGTGGCGCCGCACAAGCCCTTCTTCATCGGATACCGGGCAGTGGATGAGGCCCACCGGGATCGTCTGCAGCCGTTGCCGGTTTTCTCCTATTCCGAGCCGGAGGGCGGGCCGCTCAAGCGGACTTCCCTCTACGAGCTGCATCGCGAGCTGGGCGCGAAGATGATCCCCTTCGCCGGCTGGGAGATGCCGGTCTGGTATACCAGTGTCAGTGAGGAGCATCGAGCGGTCCGCACGGCTGCTGGCCTGTTCGATGTTTCCCATATGGGTGTCCTGGAAGTCAGCGGGCCTGGCGCCCGGGCTTTCCTGGAGCGGGTAACGACCAACGACGTGATGGCCCTGAAGGTCGGGGAATCCCAGTATACGTATCTCCTGGATCCGGATGGGCACGTGCTGGACGACCTCATCATCTACGCCCTGGCGCCGGATCGCTACATGCTGGTCGTGAACGCCGCCAACAACGATCGGGATTGGGCCTGGCTGAACGCGGTGGCCCGGGGCGAGGTCCAGATCAACCGGGAACGGCCGTGGGCGATGCTCACGGATGAGGTCGTCCTGCGCGATCTCCGGGATCGCCGCTGGGGAGACGATTGCCGCGTGGACATCGCCCTCCAGGGCCCGCAGGCTCTGAGGATCCTCCAGAGCCTGGCCGATGGCCGGATCAAAGATCAGCTGGCCGCGCTCCAGCGGGGTCAGGTGATGCGGGTGGAGGTCCGGGGTTTCGATCTGATCATCTCCCGCACCGGCTATACCGGCGAGCGGATCGGCTATGAGCTCTTCGTCCATCCGGAGCGGGCGCCGGCGCTGTTTGAGTTGTTGTTAGATGCCGGGAAGCCCTTCGGCCTGAAGCCGTGCGGCCTGGGGGCCCGGGATAGCACCCGCACGGAGGCCGGGCTTCCGCTCTACGGGCATGAGCTGGCCGGGCCGTTCGACCTCACCCCGGGCGACGCCGGCTTTGCGTCTTTCGTGAAGCTCTACAAGCCCTTCTTCATCGGGCGGAAGGCGTATATGGCCCGGGAGGCGAGGCGGACCATGGAGGTGGTTCGCTTCCGGATCTCCGAGAAGGGAGTGCGGTTGCCGAAGCTGGGCGATATCGTGGTGGACCGCCGGGGGCGGGTGATCGGCCATGTCACGAGCTGCGCGCTGGACACGGAGGGATTCCTCACCGGCATGGCCTGGATCGAGCGGTCCTATCAGGCGGAGGGAACCCCCATTGGGATCGTAGTGGGAAGCGCCGCTGCGCCGGAGCACCCGAAGGTTGGCGATCGGGTTACGGTGCCGATCCCGGCGGAGGTGGTGAGCCGCTTCATGAGCCGCTGAAGGAGCAGGAACCATGCCTTCTCCCTTCCCCGGGATGGATCCCTATCTGGAGCATCCGGCCCTGTGGCCGGGACTTCACAGCCGTCTGATTGTGGGTCTGGCGGATGCCCTGGGCCCGGTCCTTCGTCCACGCTACTATGTGGAAGTGGAGGAACGGGTGTATTTCCTCGTCCCTGAGGGGGAGAGGCCGCTTCTGGGCCGGCCGGATGTCGTGATCGCCGCGGCGACGCCAGGCCTTCCTCCTCTCCCTGAAACACTCTCCATCCCCCGCGGCGTCCGTGTGGTGGAAGTTCCGATGTCAGAGGAGGTGCGGGAGCGCTATCTGGTGATTCGCGAGGCGGGAACACATCAGGTGGTTACCTGGGTGGAGGTTCTCTCCCCGGCCAACAAGGCGCCCGGGGAGGGACGGCAGGTTTATCTGAGGAAACGAGAGGAAGTGCTGCGCGCTCGGGTTCATTTGGTGGAGATCGATCTGCTGCGGGCGGGGGAGCCGATGCCGGTGGTGGGGGATG
>JAUQQB010000142.1 GCA_030550075.1 Chloroflexota bacterium
CCCACGGCCCTTTGGGCCGTGGGGAGGGGGGAGAAGGGGGGTGGGGCCATTCCGTTCCACCTTTAGAGCTTTCAACTGCGTAACTCCTAAATAAATCAGAATTCGTCCGCTTTGAGGCTGGAGGGATGCAACAGGTCACACTGACATTGACGAACGCGGTCGGTTTGCATGCGCGGCCGGCGGCCCTCTTCGTGCAAACGGCCGCCCGGTTCCGTTCGAACATCACGGTGCGCAACGTCACCCGCGGGACGCCGCCGGTGAACGCCAAAGCGATTCTGGCAGTGCTCACTCTGGGCGCAGAGCACGGCCATGTCATCGAGATCGCCGCGGAGGGGCCAGATGAGACGGATGCGATCACCACACTGAAGGCCCTGGTGGAATCTCGCTTTGGAGAGGATGGTGGATGAGCCGTCGTCTGCAAGGTCTCCCCGCTTCCCCAGGGATCGCGATGGGCCCGGCATGGTGGTTCCAACGGGCCCTCCCGATTGCCGTGCGAACGCAGGGAGAGGACGCGACGGTCGAGCGGATGCGGCTGCAGGCTGCCCAGGAACGAGCAGCAGCAGAGCTGGCAGCGCTCCGGGAGGTTCAGCGAGATCGTCTGCCTCCAGAGGAATTGGCCATCTTTGAAGCCCAGGAACTGATGCTTCAAGATCCGGAGCTGATGGCCGCGGTGGAAGCGGAGCTTGCTGGGGGTGCCTCCGCAGAGGCGGCATGGATAAAAGCGGTGGAAGCCTTCGCTGCTCAGCTGGCGGCGCTGCCAGATCCTTATTTCCAGGCCCGCGCGGCCGATGTGCGGGATGTAGGGAACCGGGTGTTGCGCCATCTGGCGGGCAGTCCGGGAGCGCCCATGATGCCGGATCACCCGGTAATTGTAGTGGCGGATGATCTGCTGCCCTCTGAAACCGTCACCTTGGATCCCCAGCGGGTGCTTGCCTTCATCACCGAAGGGGGAGGGCCTACCGCCCACGCCGCGATCCTGGCCCGCCGTCTGGGGGTCCCTGCAGTGGTGGCGGTTGGCACTGCCCTTCGAACGGTTTCCGATGGCGCGCTGTTGCTGGTAGATGGCGAGGGGGGATGGATTGAGGTGGAGCCAGAGCCGGAGGTGATGCGTCAGGCTCAGATCCGACGAACGCTTTGGCTCCAGGAACGAGCACAGGCAGAGGCCGTGGCCCATGAGCCGGCTCAAACCCGGGATGGTGTGCGGATCGAGGTGTCCGCCAACGTTGGGAGCCTAGAGGACGCTCGCGAGGCTTTTCAGAAAGGGGCGGATGGTATCGGCCTCTTGCGCACAGAGTTCCTCTATCTGGAGCGAACGGCGGCGCCAGCGGAGGAAGAGGAGGTCACCGTCTATCGGGCGCTTCTAGAGGCCATGGGGGGGAAGCCGGTGGTCGTGCGCACCCTGGATGTGGGCGGCGACAAGCCGTTGCCCTATCTTCCGATGCCTCCGGAAGCCAACCCGTTTTTAGGCGTGCGGGGCGTACGGCTCTCCCGGGAGCATCCCGACCTGTTGCGCCGGCAGCTTCGAGCCCTGCTTCGCGCTGGGGTGGGATTCCCCCTGCGGATCATGTTTCCCATGGTGAGTGCTGTGGAGGAGATCCGCTGGCTTCGCGAGTTCTTCGAGGAAGTGTGCTCGACTCTCGCGGCGGAAGGCTATCCTCTGCCGCAGGATCTCCAGGTGGGCATGATGGTGGAAGTGCCAGCGGCCGCTCTGCTGGCGGAGCATTTTTTATCCTGGGTGGATTTCTTCAGCATCGGGACGAATGACTTGACGCAATACACGCTGGCGGCGGATCGAACCAACCCGGCGGTGGCCAGGCTGGCCGATGGGTTGCATCCAGCGGTGTTGCGCCTGATCCGCCATGTGACGGCTGCCGTAGAGGGAACTGGGAAATGGGTGGGCGTCTGTGGGGAGCTGGCGGGGGACCTGCCAGCGGTGCCCGTGTTGATCGGACTGGGGGTGCAGGAGCTCAGCGTGAACCCGGTGCGGGTGCCGGAGGTCAAAGCAACTATCCGCCGCTGGTCGATGACAGAGGCCCGAGCCCTGGCGGAAGAAGCGCTCCGTCAAGCCGATGCGGCGGCTGTCCGTTCCCTGGTTGCTGAGGCACGTCCGTTGTAGCGAATCACGCGTTTTCCCTCTACCTTTACCTTTTATCCCTTCGGATGGCCCTCAAGCGTTCCCAGCACATTGGATTCCAGAGCTTGTCCTCTGGATCGCGGCCTTTTACCAGACAATTGGTGTAAATCCTGGAGTCATTGCATCGACCTCGGCGGATTAACCGCTGAGCAGAGTGACGATCAGGGCAATCAGGAAAGTTCCCAAAGCGGCGAGGGCTAGAAGCACGTGCCGACGCCAGAGGATCTCCCATGCGCTCTCCGGTGGCGCCCAGACCTCGATGGGACGGCTGGTTGGGGCGGTTCCCAGCAACTCCGCTCGGAAGGCAGCAATGCTGGATGGACGGTCATCCGGGTGCATGGCCATCGCGTTCAGGATAGCCCGCTCCACCCGTGGGGAGATCCGTGGGTTGATCGTCCGAGGCGGGATCAGACAGTCGGGCTTCAGGAACCGTTGTCGGGCGTCTGGAGGCGAGGTGTTGGTCAATAAATGATAAAGCGTTGCCCCCAGGGCATAAATGTCAGAGCGGACATCTGTGTGGCCTACATCGCCGCCATACTGCTCCAGTGGGGTATACGCGGCAGTACCTCGCCCCTGGAGGATGGTGATGGTCCGATCCTCATCCGGTGCCAAGAGCTTCACTAGCCCGAAGTCCACCAGCTTGATGCGGCCATCGGGTGTCAGCTTGATATTCGAGGGCTTGATGTCCCGATGCACGATGGGCGGATCCTGACGGTGCAGGTATCCCAGGGCGTCGCAGAGCTGCTCCGCCCAGTTCAGTACCGTCCGTTCATCGAGGAACCGCCCACTCTCCTTCGCCTCATCGATGATCTCCCGCAGATCCCGGCCGGGGACGAAGTCCATCACCAGGTAATCGCGATCGCCTTCGGAGAAATAATCCGAAACCTTGGGGAGATTCGGGTGATCCAGTCGGGCCAGCACACTCGCCTCGCGGTAGAACTGCAGGCGAGCCTGTTCCCGATAGGATGGATCCGTCTCGAAGCTGAAGAGGATCTCCTTGATGGCGCATCGGCGGCCTTCCAGCAAGGTGTCCTCTGCCTCATAAACGGCTCCCATCCCCCCTCGTCCAATAGGACGCAAGATCTTATAGCGGCCGTGGAGCAGGATCCCCGGCTTGAGCATGGCGGTCCTCTTCCCCGAGACCATCCAATTGCTGCCTGTTCCATTTTAATCGATCCCATCGCCGTTTGGCGCCCTCCTCTAATTAATTGCCCCGCGCCAGGATCCCTCGCAATGCGGATTCCAGATCCGGATAGCGGAAGGCGAAGCCTGCTTCCAGTAACCGTTTAGGAAGGACGAACTGGCCGGTGAGCAGGAAATCCGCCCCTTCCCCAAACATCAGTCGGAGGGCGAGCGCCGGCACTGGAAGCCAGGAAGGCCGCCCCAGGACCCGGCCCAGGACCCGGGAGAACTCCGCGTTGCTGACCGGTTGTGGGGCGGTGAGGTTGTAAGGTCCACGGGCATCCGGGCGCTCCATCAGAAATTTCACCGCCTCCACCCAATCCGCCCGGTGGATCCATGACCAGCCCTGCCGTCCGCTTCCCAGCGGCCCGCCCACGAACAGACGGAACGGCAACAATAACCGGGCCAGGGCACCACCCTCTTGCTCCAGGACCAGACCGGTGCGCAGGATTATCCGGCGGACCCCCATGGCTTCCACGGGTTGGGTGCTGGCCTCCCAATCCACGGCGAGCCGGGCCAGGAAGTCGTTTCCGGGAGGATCGTCCTCCGTTAGCCGTTCGTCTCCCCGCGGGCCATAATAGCCGACCGCCGAGGCCTGGAGCAGGACCTGGGGCTTTGTCCGGGCAGCAGCCACTGCGGCCACAACTGCGTGGCCTGCGTTCAGACGGCTCTCCCGAATGCGCCGTTTGATCGCTTCTGTCCACCGCTGCCCGATGCTTTCCCCGGCCAGATTGATCAGCGCGAACGCTCCATCCGCCAGATGCGCCCATCCGGTGGAGGCGCGCCCATCCCAACGTACCGCCTGCATACCGGGAGGGAGCCTCGCCCGCTCCGGCTGTCGGGAGAGGACAATGACCTCGTAGCCGGCCTCCTGCAGGCGTCCTGCCAGGGCCTGTCCCAAAAACCCGGTGCCTCCGGTGATCAGCACTCGCATGGGAACACCTCCTCCTGCGGAGCGATAGGGACCCGACAAGTTTTTTCATATACCCTCTGAGGGTTTGGAGGCTGGGGAAGTTGACACAGGCCCCAGCCCCCAGGCTGCTTTACGGCTGCAACCTCAGAATCCCTTCGGCGTTCTGTTCCACTTCCTCGCGGGACCAGAGCATGGGGTGGTATTCCCCGTTCAGCCACATCGGGATGAAGTCATCGTAATGGAGATGATAGGGAAGCCCGGACTGGCCGGTGGTGTGGATGAAGCGGCTATCCGCCCAGTTGGCGGTCGAGGCGATGAAGCGCAGGGAGGGCAGGCTGCGCACGACAAACCCTTTCTGAACGTTGAAGCCGACGTTGTTCACCGCCGCGCTGGTCCCAGGAGCTGCGTAAGGTCCGCGGTTGAAGATCGCTTCGATCGGCGAGATCCCGGACTGCCCCAAGGTCCCGTGGGTGAAGGTGGCCGTGTGCGCCTTCCCCCAGGTCCAGGCCCGGGGATCTCCGCCCAGGCGAGCCCGCAGCTCCGCCACGGCCTGCTCGAAGGCCCGCCGCACGATGTCGTCGCGGGTCTCCCGCTGTGGGGTGCGAAGGTCATCCCACCAGGGCAGGTCCGGCTGGGCCAGCGCCCAGCGGGCCCAATAGCGGTTGTGGCTACCCCCAGTGAGGAGATCCTCCAGGATCTCCTCACCTAGCTCATCGACCCACGCTTCGTGGAGCAAATGCTTGAGGAAGGTCTCGAAGATCGTGGGCCCGGTCTGATCCGGGGTGGCCCGAAAATCCCAGGCCCGCAGGATCTCCTGAGCCTGGCGGGCCAGGGGATCCTCGAAGGAAAGGTTCCGCACATCGGGCACGATGGCCTGAGCCGCCAGAGAGAAGGGATCGTTTTGGATCGCCGCCATGTCCTCGATGGAGAGGCGCTCCTTCGCGCGGAGGAGATCCACGATCCGCTGCGCTCGGTCGCCGTAATCCCATACGGCGGCCAGGAAATGCGGGTAGGAGGAATCCACCACTGCGTTGTTGGCAGTCACAATGAACCCCTCCGGCGGATCCAGCCGTCGCGGCATCTCCTCGTAGGGCACGTATCCGATCCACTCATACTCCCCGCTCCAGCCGGGGACAGGGAGCAGCCCGTTTCCTTTCGCCCGGATAGGGACGCGGCCGGTGGCCTGATAACCGATGTGTCCATCCACATCGGCATAGACGAAGTTCTGGCCGGGCACATCCCAATCCGCCAGAGCCTCGTGGAACTCCTCCCAGTTCTGCGCCCAGTTTAACCGCAACAGCGCTCGTACGATCCGGGAAGGCTCCAGAGCGGTCCAGCGGAAGGCGTAGAGGGTCTGGGTGCGGGTGAGGGCTTCCACCACATCGTTAATCACCGGGCCGTGGCGGGTGATCCGCACCGGCAGGCGCGCCGGCTCCGCCTGGCCCGCCACCCGGATCTCCTCAATGATCACCTGCACGGGTTCCCATTTCCCCTGGAATTCCACCTCCATGGGGTTCTCGGGGTTTACCCGCTCCATGTAAAGATCCTGGACGTCGGGCCCCAGGTTGGTCACGCCCCAGGCGATGCGATCGTTGTGTCCGATGACCACGCCGGGGACGCTGGGGAAGGAAGCTCCGGCCACCTGAATCGGGCACTCGGGCGTGACCGGCTCGCAATGCAGGGCCACTTCATACCAGATGCTGGGCATCTGGATGCTGAGGTGGGGATCGTTGGCTAAAATCGGCTTCCCGGTGATCGAGCGCGATCCGGCCACCACCCAGTTGTTGGATCCAAGATCCGGCGCGTCGCCCAGCGTGATCCGTTGAAGCTCCCGCCCGAGGTCCAGCAGGGCGCGGGCGGTCTCTTGGGGAAACGGGGTTTCCACGACGGCGGTCGGCACGATGACTGGCCGGTCGGGAGGATACGGAAGGACGATCTCGGATAGGCGATCCGGGCCGATCTTCTGGACGATACGGGCGTTGAGAAGCTCGTCGTCCCAGTTCCCGCCCAGATCCCAGGCCATCACCTTGGCCCAGGCCACGGTATGGAGGGGCTGCCAGGGCTCGATCTCCCATCGGCGTCCGAAGAGGCGGAAGAGGGTGAATTCAAGGGGGAGACGATTCCGGTTCTGTTCCAGATAGGCATTCACCCCTGCCGCGTAGGCCTCCAGGATCGCTCGCTCCTCAGGGCCCAGGGCTTCCAGGTCCTGCTGTGCCGCCCGGTTCCATCCCAGGGTGCGGATGAAGCGGTCCTGGTTCAGGGTGGTCTTCCCCAGCATCTCGGAGAGGCGGCCGGTTCCGATGTGACGCCAGAACTCCATCTGCCAGAAACGATCCTGCGCATGGACGAAGCCCTGGGCCATAAAGAGATCGTGAAGGTTGGAGGCATAGATATGCGGCACGCCCCAGCGATCGCGGATCACCGTGACGGGAGCTCGCAAGCCGGGAAGGGAGATCGTCCCCTGGGTTTGGGGGAACGGCTGGCGAGAGGCTCGATAGAACCAGAGGGCGCCGCCAGCTCCGATGAGGACCAGGAGGATCACTAGGGCAAGCCCAATGCGTAGCAGCCAGCGTCCGATCATAGCCTCCTCCGAATATAAGCGAAGTTAGTCAAACATGAGTGTGGGAAGGACGCCGGAAGGTTGCCATGGCTTTGTGCTTAAGAGTCCCTCAAGGAGCGCACCTTGGGCCTCCCCATACTCCCCATGAGCTGCTTGGATGGACAAGCCCCATTGGGCGGAAGGTCAGGTTCCGGAGGCCATTCCCTCTTTCGACCTCCTCCCTCAAACCTATACCAGGAGGCATTGAACGTTGTGCCTGGGATTCCCTGGCCCGGATATCGCGAAGGTAACTATTCAGCCGTTCTACCGCAGTGTCTATACGGATCTAGGCGGTTTCCTCCTGGGGGCTTTTGGGGCCGAGCCGCGCGCCTTCGGCGCGCGGCTC
>JAUQQB010000143.1 GCA_030550075.1 Chloroflexota bacterium
CAACCTGCTCCGGGTGGCTGCTGCCACGTGGATGGCCCTGCTCCTCGAATTCTTCTTTCAATATGCGATCGGCCTCACTGCCTTCTGGACCTCCCAGGCGGTGGCCTTCCACGAAGTCTGGTTCTTCGTCAAAGCGCTGGGATCCGGATATGTGATCCCCCTGGCATTGATGCCCGAAAGCATCCAGCAGCTGCTGCGCTGGACTCCTTTCCCGCTGGTGCTCTCGTTTCCGTTAGAGATGCTGCTGGGGCGGCTCCCGCCGGAGCGCATCGCATATGGCTTCATCGCTCAGGGCATGTGGCTGGCCCTGGCGATCGCCCTGGTCACCCTGCTCTGGCATCTGGGGATCCGACGCTACGAAGCGTTCGGAGCCTGACCCGCTCGATCCGCGTCATCCCGCATGCGGATGAGACAGGCCCGGAGGCTCACCTTCCGGGCTCTGGGCGCCCTGCGCCTCCCGTATCCGGTTCCGCGATCGATCCGTTCGTTTATTGAACCCTGTCTTGGGTTGGGGTGGGCCACCGAAGGCGGCCCACCCCAACCCAAAAATCGAAAAACTTACCGCACAGAAACTCTCACGATCCCAAACCATGCGAAACAGGAAGAGGTAACGATGGCCACGATCTTTCCGGTGGGGAAGCTTCCCCTGGAGCTAATGCGGCGTCTGCTGGACTTCCCGATCCCGGATCCGCGGGTGCGGCTCGGGCCGGGGATCGGCCTGGACGCGGCGGTGGTCGACATGGGGGACCGCTGCCTGGTGGTCAAGGCGGACCCCATCACGTTCGCCACCGACGCGATTGGATGGTATGCGGTTCAGATCAATGCCAACGACATCGCGACCACCGGCGCTCTCCCCCGCTGGATGATGGCCATCCTCCTCCTGCCGGAAGGGCGCACGGATGTGGATCTGGTCGAGCGGATCTTCCAGCAGCTCCGCTCCGCCTGCGAGGCTCTGGGCATCACATTGATCGGCGGCCACAGCGAGGTCACTTACGGTCTGGATCGACCGATCATCGCCGGGTTTATGTTAGGGGAAGTTCACCCCGACCGGTTGATCACCCCCCGCGGCGCCCGTGTGGGCGATCGGGTGATCCTGAGCAAACCGATCGCCATTGAAGGCACCTCCGTGATCGCTCGGGAGAAGCGCGCGGAGCTGTTGCCGATCTTTGGGGAAACTTTCCTCGAGCGATGCGCGGATTTCCTTTACAACCCCGGGATCAGCGTGCTGGAGGATGCGCAGATCGCCCTGAGGGCGGGCCGGGTGCACGCAATGCATGATCCGACCGAGGGCGGGCTGGCCACCGGGCTCTGGGAGCTGGCCCGGGCCGCCGGCCTGGGGATCCGGGTGGACCGCGAGGCGGTGCCGATTTATCCGGAGACGCTGGCCCTGTGCCAGCACTACAGGCTGGATCCCTGGGGCCTGCTGGCTTCCGGCTCGCTGCTCATCGTCGCTCCACCGGAAGACGCACCCGCGATCCGGGACGCGTTGATCGCGGCCGGGCGTGCTGCGGCGATCATCGGCGAGCTCCGGCCCGTGGAGGAAGGGGAATGGATCGAACACGACGGACGACGGGAGCCCCTCCAGCCCTTCCCCCGGGATGAGCTGGCTCGACTTTTCGAGTGATCCCCATGGAAGAGCTGGGCTTTTCAACAAATCCCTCTACCTCTCTCTCCAAGAAGGAATTCCAAAGCTTGCCGCCTTCCTCCTAACTGCGAAGCAAAGTAGGAAAAATCTAATCATGGCGCGTAGATGCACAGCTCCCCGCTCGTACCTCACCAAGTGCTTTGGCTCAGCGTTTGCGAGTTGTCTCTTGAACGTAGAGCAAGCGTCCAGGAACCTTTCAAATTCTTGTTACGTTATAATTAGAGAGAGGCCAACCTCAGAGGTAAGAATAATTAAGGCCTCTCGTGACCTAGTCGTTCACAGGGTAGCGGGGCGAACGACTTTGCCGTCTGTCTTGCGATCTTTATGTCACTGATTTCCAGACTTGTGTCATAATTCTTTAGACTAATGGGGACTTTGACCCTATCGGCTTCTGTTAGACCATTCCAAGAAGTATCGTGAATGGAGGGGCCGTGAAGAGGGGGAGAAAAGAGGGATAGGGCCCTCATCCGCCCAATGATGCATGAAGTCTTTCGTCTCTATAAGGTTAGACCAAACGAAGCAATCATCTGGAGGGCTTTATGGTCGATCTGATTCTGACATTCCTCGGGCTGATCCTCCCTGTAGCGGGCCGTTGCATCCCACCCGATGGAGACCCGTTGTTCTGCCCCCAGCCGAGCGTCACTCGGATGCCATCTCGAATCTCCGCGAACGGGGTGTCAGACCCTCCGGGAGTTTACCAGACCCGGACCGAAAACCCGGCCCAACCCCTGGTACCTTATGCCTATGCCTTCGTGAAAACGCCCGCTCCGACTTATCGCTCGCCGGAGGATGCGCTGAACGGTGGCTCCCCTCAGCGGGTCTTCCCCGGAGGCTATGTCTGGGTCAGCGTGCATGGCCGGGTCGAGGCGGGAGGCAAGGTTTTCTACCGGGTAAACCGTGAGGAATACATCGAAGCTTCCTATTTGGCGTTTGGCGCTCCCTCAGCTTTTCACGGCATCGCCTTCGCCACCCCGCCGACCCGCCCCTTCGGATGGATCGTCCAGGCCACGCATCCCTCGGAGGAGCCCGGCAAGGCCCCCAACCCGCAGGCACCCATCCTAGCCCGCTACACGCCAATCACTGTGGAAGAAATTCGTCACATTGGGGATCAGAAGTGGTATCGCGTGGGTCCAAGTCAGTGGGTGAAGGAACAAACCGTGGGGCTGGTGTTCCCCACCCGACCGCCTGCAGGGATCCCGCCGGGCGTGAAATGGATCGAGGTGAACCTGTACGAGCAAACCTTAGCGGCTTATGAAGGAGACCGATTAGTCTACGCCACGCTGATCTCCTCCGGCCGTGGCCGCACCCCTACAGTCACCGGCCTCTACCGGATCCAGGTAAAAGCCCTGACGACGCTGATGGATGGAAACATCTTCGGCTATTACTATCTGGAAGATGTGCCGTGGACGATGTTCTTCTATCAAGGTTATGCGCTCCACGGCGCTTACTGGCACGACCGTTTTGGCTTCCCTCAAAGCCGGGGGTGTGTGAACATAGCGCCCATCGACGCCCGCTGGCTGTTTGAGTGGTCGGAACCTCACGGAGATGAGCCTTTGGTGCGGGCAACCCCTGAGAACCCGGGCACCTGGGTCTGGGTCCATCCATGAAGCACGGTTCCGGCAGGGAAAGGAGGCTGAAACTTTGAGGTGGGACGGATGGCCTTCGGTAGCCCGTCCGACGCTGAATCCCCAATCCACATCATAGGGAAGTCTTGTCCTTAGATCTGCCCTCTTCCCTCCGGACACTCTTTTCATGTAAACTGGAGGAGAACCGGCAAAACGGAGAGAAGGCCGAGATGGTTTCCCTGGAGCTGATCTATCTCTTTACGTGTGGAGCGCTAATTGTCGGCCTCCTGTTCGGCCTTGTCCTCGGGCTCGCCCTCCAAGGGAGAAGAGGTTCGCAGATCGCCAACGCGCCACCGCCCTTAAGAACGGAGACCGGGATCGCGTTGGTGAAAAGCCCGAATGGTACCTGGTGGATAGAGGTCGGGAAGCAACGCTATGGACACCTCCGAGAAATCCATGATCACCAGGCAGCGATGCTGGTTCTGGAGGCCTTCCGGGCGATTCGAGGGATGACCGAAGGCTCCGCTGAGCTCCCCCTCCCCGCCCCTGGGGTCACCTCCTTCGCAACCGCCCTGGCGGAGCAGCTGGATGAAATCCTTCAGGAACTCCTTCGCCGCCACCCGGAGCTCCCCTACCGGGCGGTTCGCTTCGAGACGCTCCCGGATGGCACGCTGGGCATCACCGTGGGGGGGCAGTCCTATAGCCGGCCGGAGGAGGTGCCAGATCCGAACCTCCGTGCCATCCTCCGGGAGGCCATTCGACAGTGGTCGGAAGGCGCGAAACCCTCCGAGTAAGAGCGCCAATCCGCACTGGGAACCATGAGGATCTGGGGAAGGAAGATGGCAACGCGCGTTCAGCGCCCTGTTAAAGGGAAAGCTTAGTCTCTCGATCCACCGAAGCGAACAGGCCGCACAGGGCTCTATTACACTGTCAATGAATCCGGGGATTATGATTTGGGGCGCGCTTTCGGCGCGCCCCAAACCCATGACTTCCTTAAATTCTACGGCTATTCAGGGTCTTCGGGAGCCCACCAGCGATAATCCAAATCGGGGAACACCCGATCCAGCTCATCGTATTCCTCCGCCAGATCCTCATCGGGATGACCCGCCTCGACGGAGCGGCAGAGCGCGTCGAAGCGCTCCAGGTGGGTCATGAAGCGCTCGATGGCGTAAGCGCGCGCCTGACCCGAGGTCACTAAGAAGGGCCAGTCGCTGGCTTGCAAGAGGAGCAGCTCTCGCGCTGCCTGGTTCAGGACCTTGCGGGTCGCAGAGTCGGCCTCCGGATGCCGGGTGGCCAGCTGTTCCATTCGGGCCTCCGCCTCGTGGATTGGCCCCCACATCCAGTGGGTCTCCGAGTTGTCCCAGGTCCAGTGCCCACCCCCCAGCCCCCAGCTGGATTCCGGGAGAACCAGCACCTCGCCGGGAGGATACGCCTCCACATACTCCCGGGCCGTGGTCAGCCAGACCTCCTCGCTTTCTGCCAGGCGTCGCAGGACCTCTCGAATCCAATCCACCCCTTCGAACCACCAGTGGCCGAACAGCTCCGCATCGTAATTGGAGGCGATCAGGCCGGCCTGTCCGGTCGATCGATGGAATTCCCGCAGGAGATCGTGCACCAGATCGACGAAGTGCCGGGCGTGCTCCTCCACCTTGTGAGCCGCCCATTCCGGGTGGTAGACATCCTTCTCCCCCAGATCCACCTTGCCGGTCACCCGCCAGTATTGCAATCCCGACTGCCCATCTTTCTTGTGGAACTCCCGATAATCGAAATCGCCCGGATATCCCCAATCCGCGGACCACACCTGCATCCCGGTCCGGTTGTTGCGGGCCACCACCACCACACCGGAATGCTCTCCGCCCGGCACATCCGTGCGGGCCACATAATACGGACGGTAGGTGGTTCCACGGGTCTGCTTCGCAGTTTCAAAGGGGATCACATAATGTCGCACGATCTGGCCGTAAGGCCCGATGGCCTCCCCGGCCGCCTTTCCCACCGGCCTCCCGCCTTCCACCGCGTGGGTTTCGGCAAAGAACAGGCGGAATCCTTCACGGGCGAGGAAAACCTCCAGGCCCGGCCGGATGGTTCCATTTGGCAGGTGATAAGCCGGTCGATAGGCGCATTCGGGAAGCCAGATCGAGAACGGATCCCTTCCGAAAAACCGCCGGTAGGTCTGGGCCCCCACTCGCAGCTGCCCCCGGATGGAGGAATCCCGGGAGAGGAGAGGAAGGTAGCCGTGGGTGGCCGCGCTGGTCACCAGCTCCAGGATGCCTGCCTCCTGGAGCTGTCGGAAGGCCCCGATCAGATCCCTTCCATAACGCCCGGTGAAATGTCGGAGCCGCCGGTCGTAGAACTCCATATAAAACCGGGCCAACTCCCGAAGGTGAAGGTTCCCCTTCGCCTCAAAGCGCAAGACGTCCTGTTCCGCCCGTTTCCGACGATCGGTCACATATTCAATGAAATGCTCCTGGATCAATGGATCCGCCAGCTGATCCGCCAGCACCGGGGTGAGGCTGAGGGTGAGGCGAGCCGGGATCCCCTGTTCATGGAGCTCGTAGAGGGCGTCGAGAAGCGGGAGATAGGTCTCGGCGATAGCCTCGTGCAGCCACTCCTCCCCATGGGGCCAGCGCCCCGCTCGACGGCAATAGGGGATATGGGCGTGAAGAACGAATGTGAAGGCTCCGATCCGCGCCATCGGTGAATGCCTCCTTCCTGAATCTCCCTCAAGGATAGCCAGAAACCATCGTGCTCGTATGGGAGGGGATGGACAGGGCCTTTGGGGGCCCAGAGGGCCTGTCTTCCGGCATACTCTCCGGGCCTCCGGATCTCACTTCTCTACCCTACGATGAGCGATACATCCCCCCTTATAGTTTGCCAAACCACACGCTGAGCAAACCATCGGGGCGCCCGCCACGTATCAAGGATAGGAGTTACGCAATTCGGCCCGCGGTTTGAGGGGAGCCCGCTCCCAAACCCGTGGGCAATGGTCAATTGCGTAGCTCTAATCTTAATTTTCGGGAGGGCAGCATGAAGCGGATCGCATTCGGTACAGGAGTTTTATTCGCTCTTATCATAAGCCTCGTCGGGGCAGGCTGCACCGCAGCGCCCACTCCCACTCCAACGCCCACTGCTGCGCCTATTCCACCGACCCCAACGCCTAAACCCGCTACCCTCAAGGTGGCTTCGGACTCAACCCTGGGGCAATTCCTGGTGGATGAACAGGGCCGCACACTCTATCTCTTCCTCAAGGACGCCCAGAAAGAAAGCACCTGTTATGAAGCATGCGCTCAAAACTGGCCGCCCCTGCTGACCGCCGGAAAACCGGTCGCCGGTGAAGGAGTCGATGCCGCCCTCATCGGCACCACCACCCGCAAGGATGGCACCATCCAGGCAACCTATAACGGCTGGCCGCTGTATTACTTCGCACAAGATCAGAAACCCGGCGACACGAAAGGCCAGGGAGTAAAGGACGTCTGGTATATCGTCTCCCCAAACGGAGAGCCCATCAAATAGTGTGGAACCTGCAAGGATACGGGGCGCGCTTACCCTGTGATGGACCCATTCTTTGCCCCACTCCCCTTTTCCTCAACAGCCTGAAGGCTGTGGGGATCTGATAGATGCCTGGTTTCGGCTGGTGACAGATTGAAGCGGTAGCGACCCCTTGCTTCCAAGTATATTAGGGGCGGGGCCGTCTTCGGCGGCCCCGCCCCTAATATTCAACTTCTCTCCCGACTCTTTCGGGCCGTTGGGCGCGGTCCCTCCTCGCGGTTCATCCGCTCCAGATGGGCCAGCGCCTCCAGGGACGCCAATACGACAATCTAATCCCTGCCCTTTAGCACCAGGTCGTCCGGGGGATGGAAGTCGATCCCCGCCGGACCGGAATGCAACAAGTAGGAGTTACGAAGTTGAAAGCTCTAAAGGTGGGAC
>JAUQQB010000144.1 GCA_030550075.1 Chloroflexota bacterium
CAGCTCGACAGTGATGCGGGTGAGGTCATCGGGGGTGTAGGGGAAACTCATCAGGAGCATGCGGGCGGAGGCAAGGAGGCGTTCGTAGTGCTCGCGGGGCCGGAAGATGAAGAGCTGTTGCTCCTCATCGTTCCAGTAAGCCCGTATCCCCTCAAAGACTCCGGTGCCGTAGTTGAAGGCATGGGTGCGCACGCTGATCACAGCTTCCTCGATGGGCACGATGCGCCCCCTGAAGAACGCATAGCGGCCGCTCATGGCCTTCCCCCTATCGGTGAAAATGGTGAGGCTCAACGGGCAAGAGCGCCCTTCCCGATCACCGGGGAGCCATACCCGCTCTTAAGGGTTCCCGGGCATGAGGAGCGCCCCCCCGCCCTTTTTGATTATATCCCGGTAGGGAGGATCATGCGATGAGGGCTCGACCGGGAGGGCTTCTTCGAAGGAGCTGGCGAGCCCCTCCCCACGGTCCTTTAGGCCGTGGGGAGGGGGGATTCCGAATATTTTGGGGCTGGGGGGCAGGCCGCTCAGCCCCGGAAGCCCTCGCTTTATCGCCCTCCGACCCGCACCGGGATCGGATCGACCTCCGGCATGGGCATCCGGCCCAGGGTGGCCCACGCCTCCCGCGCCTCGGCGACTACGAACAGGGAGCCCGTGACCAGGATGGGGTCCCCTACCGCCAGCGCTTCCTCGACGGCCTGGGCGACCTCCCCACGGATCCGCCAGGGGAGGCCCAGCGCCTCGGCCGCGTCCGCCAGACGCTGAGGGTCCGCCGCCCGGGGATGACGGGAGCGGGTGAGCCAGGCTTCTGCGACCAGCGGCCGCAACGGCGAAAGGATGGCCGCCGGATCTTTGTCGGTGGAGACTCCAAAGACCAGCTGCCAGCGGCGCCCCGGGAATACCTCCACTACCGTCTCCGCCAGTCGCGCCGCTGAGGCATCGTTGTGGGCCCCATCAAGGATGAACGGCGGGTCCTCCCGCAGGACCTCGAAGCGTCCCGGCCACTCCACCCGTTCCAGCCCCTCCCGGATTGCTTCATTGGAGATCCTCCATCCCTGTTCTCGCAGCCGGATCACGCCGGCTACCGCGAGGGCGGCGTTCTCCCACTGGTGATGGCCCAGCAAGGGCAGGCGGATGGGCCAGCGGGTTCCATCCGGGGCCTGGATCTCCCCCCATTGTCCGGCCGGGGTGACATCCTTTGGGCCATAACGCCACTCCTCCAGGATCTGAAGAGGAACCCCTCGTTCCGCTGCCACCTGACGAAGCACGGTCATCGCTTCCTCCGCCTGGGGGGCGGTCACCGCGGGAACCCCTGGCTTGAGGATGCCCGCCTTCTCGAATGCGATATCGGCCAGCGTCGGCCCCAGGATCTCCGTATGATCCAGGCTGAGGGCGGTGATCAGGCAGACGGTCGGCGAGACCACGTTCGTGGAATCCAGACGTCCCCCCAGGCCCACCTCCACCACCGCGATCTCCACCCCGGCCTCGGCGAAGGCCAGGAACCCCATCGCCGTCAGGATGTCGAAGACCGTGAGGTCCGGGTCCGCCAGGATCATCGGACGGAGGTGTTCGAAGAGCTCAACGACCGCGGAACGGGCGATCGGCTCCCCGTCGATGCGGATCCGCTCCCGCATGGTGTGCAGGTGCGGGGAGGTGTAAAGGCCGGTGCGGTATCCGGCCGCCCGGAGGATCGCTTCGGTCATCGCGGCTGTGGAGCCCTTGCCCTTGGTGCCGGCGATGTGGATCACAGCGTAGCGGCGGTGAGGGTTCCCCAGCTTCTCCAGCAAACGCCGGATGGGATCCAGACGAAAGGCCTCCGGCGTGCGGGGCCGGCGGGTTTCGAAATTCGCTCGTCCGAACAGGTCCGACAGAACGGCCAGATAGGCGTTTTCCTCGTTCATTGTGGTTCTGTCCTCCTGGCTTTCTCCATTCCATGTAGGGGTGAGGCATGCCTCGCCCCTACATGCCCCTACTATAATCCGAAACAGTTCATTGGGATGCCCCTCCTCAGCGGGCTTTCGGGGACGGGCGGGATCCCCATTGGTGCCCCTCGCGGAGGGGGCTTTCTGGAGGCTCACAGGGCCTCGATCTTTTTGACCAGTTCCCAGTTTTCGCTAGAATGAAAGGCAACCGCCCACGCCCCGCGTTCGCCGCCCAGCGGATTCCTGAAAAGGGGGTTTTCCATGCGCGTGGTTTTCCCGTTTACGGCGATTGTCGATCAGGAGCGCATGAAGCGCGCCCTGGTGCTCTGTGCGATCTACCCGCAGATCGGCGGAGTGCTGATCCGCGGGGAACGGGGCACCGCCAAGTCCACGGCCGCCCGCGCCCTGGCCGCCCTCCTCCCCGAGATCGATGTCGTGGCCGACTGCCCCTTCTCCTGCGATCCCCACCAGCCGGCCACCTGGTGCACCCTCTGCCAGGAGCGGGCCGCCCGTGGCGAGACCCTCCCGGTGGCCCGGCGCAAGACCCGCTTTGTGGACCTGCCGGTCAGCGCGACGGAGGATCGGGTGGTGGGGACTCTGGACATCGAGCGGGCGATCCAGAAGGGGGAGCGCCGGTTTGAGCCGGGGGTTCTGGCGATGGCCAACCGGGGCCTCCTGTATGTGGATGAGGTCAATTTGCTCGATGATCACATTGTGGATGTGCTGTTGGACGCGGCGGCGATGGGCGTGAACGTGGTGGAGCGGGAGGGGATTTCCTTCCAGCATCCAGCGCGTTTCATTTTGGTCGGCACGATGAACCCGGAAGAAGGTGATCTGCGGCCGCAGTTGCTGGATCGCTTCGCCCTCTGTGTGAATGTGGAAGGGGTGCGGGATCCCGGTCAGCGGGCGGAGATCCTGCGTCGCAACCTGGCCTTCGAGCAGGATCCAGAAGGCTTCCGCGCGGAATGGGAACCCTACGAGCACCAGCTCTCCGAGGAGATCGCCGCCGCCCGCGAGCGGCTCCCTCAGGTCATCCACACTCCACGGGATCTCCTGCTGATCGCCGGACTGGTGGCCAATTTAGGGGTCGATGGCCACCGGGCGGACTTAGTGATCCTGAAAACAGCGCGGGCCCATGCGGCCTTTAAGGGCCGGGAACAGATCACCGAGGAGGATATCCTGTTAGCGGCCGAGCTGGCGCTCCCGCACCGGCTGAAGCGCCGACCCTTCGATGAAGATGGTCATCTCGCTCTGGAGCAACTGGCCGAGCGTATGGAGCAGGTTCGGCGCCAAATTGAAGGGAATGCCCCTTCTCAGCCTACCTCGGCCTCCGAGGGAGGGACCCCAAAAAAAGTCCAGCGCACCGACGGGGAGCTCCGTGACCAGAGCCGACCTGTCGGTGAGGAGTCTGCTCCGTTGCAACGCCAGACCGTCACCCGCCAGGAGGGTGTATGGTGGGAGGGCGGGAAACAGGTTCCCATCGGGGAAACCTTCCGGGTGAAGCGCCTGGACACGCCGAAAGATCGTCGGGAGCGACGGGTGGGGGGGCGCCGGAGTGTCACTCGCTCCGCCCGCAAGCGCGGCCGCTACATCTGGGCGCGGCCTTCCCCCGGCCAGGCGGATGATCTGGCCTTCGACGCGACTTTCCGGGCTGCCGCCCCCCATCAAATCGAGCGAGATCGCTCCCGGACGGCGCTCGCGATTCGGCCGGAGGATTATCAGCGCAAGGTCCGCGTTCGCAAAGCGGCGAATTTGATCCTCTTCGTCGTGGACGCCTCGTGGAGCATGGCGGTGGCGGAACGGATGGAGGCAACCAAGGGCGCGATCCTCTCCTTGTTGACAGATGCCTATCAGCGGCGGGATCGGGTGGGGCTGATCGTCTTTCAGAAAGATCGGGCGCGGCTGGTGCTGCCGCCGACCTCCAGCGTGGATCTGGCTAAGAAAGCTCTAGAGGACATCCCTGTAGGGGGCAAAACGCCGCTCTCGGCTGGATTGTTGCTGGCCTATGAAGTGCTCTGTCGAGAGATCCTCCTACGCCCTGAGGTGCGCCCGCTCATGATCCTGCTAACGGATGGGGCGGGCAACGTCTCGATGAGCGAGCTTCCGCCCCAGGAGGAAGCGCACCGGATCGCCAATCTCTTCCGGGAGCGCGAGATCCCCTGTGTGGTGATCAACATGGAGCATGCGGCCTTTGACCAGGGTCTGGCGCAGGCCCTCGCCGATCATCTGGGGGCTCCCTGCTACACCCTCCAGGAACTGAAGGCCGAATCCCTGTATTCCACCGTGCGTGCAGCGATGCGTTAAAGGGCTTTCTCCAGATAGCTTCTTCCGTCTTCCCTCCTGTATGACGGTGTAAAGGACTGCGAGGGATTCTTGGGCCGGTGAGGGCATCAAAGATCACCTCCCCCAGGGCTATTTCCCCTTACCTGATCTGGAGAATCCCGGCTGAGATTCCACCCGGATTACATAACCAGTGATGCTAGGGCTTCCTTTGAGTTCTTCGCCACTTCGCCCACGTGGAAAACAGATGCACCCAAAAAGGGCTCGAACGGCGGGTGGGGTGGGCCTGACGTAGGGCCTGCAGGAAACCCGCCGCATCTTCAAAGGGCGGAAGGGCCGTCCACGCTTGGCCGAGCTCCCGGAGCGTGTGGGCATCGCTGCCGGAGAAGCCCGGCTTGCCGAACCGCGCGGCCAGCGCTGCGGCGCAGGCGTTATCGCTCGGGAACACACAACGCGCGTTGAAAATTTCCACCGCATCCACCAGGGGAAGCACCATCTCGGCGATCTCCCGCCCCACTGCGGAGCCTCGCGCCCGGTCGCACGGATGCGGAAGCGCTATGACTCCACCCTGCTCTCGGATCCGGTGGATCGTTTCCAAAAGGGGAAGGCCTTTCGGGATCTCTCGCTCGATGAAGTAGGCGAGCACTTCTCCCTCGCGGGCGCGGATCTCCTCGCCTACGATGATCAGGTCAGGGGCCCGCTCCTTCAGCCGCAACGCCCCCTGAATGGTATTATGATCCGTCACCGCCACGCGGTTCAGCTCTTTTCGGCGGCAAGCGGCAAGGAAATCCTCTAAGGAAACCAAGCTGTCGGGAGAGTAAACCGTATGGGCGTGCAACTCAACCCGCCACATGAGGTGTCTCCTGGCACCGAGCTTCGATGAGCGCAAGCACTCGCTGGAACACCTCTTCGATCTCCATCGCAGTGGTGTCCAGGACGACGGCATCGGGAGCCGGGCGTAGCGGCGCGACTTCCCGTCCCTGATCCAGCGCGTCCCGTTGCTGCATGGTTTCCAGGACCTCATCAAAGGATACGGTTTCCCCCCGATCCTGAAGCTCTCGGTAGCGGCGCAACGCCCGGGTCTTCAGATCCGCATCGAGATAAATCTTCAAATCTGCTTCCGGAAGGACAACGGTGCCGATATCCCGCCCCACCATCACCACCCGGCCCCGTAGCCCAATCTGGCGCTGACGATGGGTAAGGGCGCGACGGACACCTGGATAAGCGGATACCTGGGAAACCGCAGCATCCACCTCTGGGCTTCGAAGCGCCCAGGTGATATCCACGCCTTCCACCCGCACCGTATACGGACGGCCATCGGCTACGGTGGGAGGCAGGATGTCCAGATCCAGGGTCTCCGCCAGACGGGTCAGGGCGCTTTCGTCCGTCACCGGGATGCCCCTTCGCAGGGCTGCCCAGGTGACCGCCCGATACATCACTCCGGTGTCGATATAGGTATATCCCAGATGAGCTGCCAGGCGCTGGGCCAGCGTGCTCTTCCCCGAGGCCGCTGGCCCATCAATGGCAATTTGTAACGGTCGCCCCATCGGGAAGGATGTTCCTCCTAAATGATGCGGCAAGCGGATCACAAGCTATAATGGCTGGCTCCTGTCATTAGGAACCAGATAGGCTTTATTCCCAGATCCCCAGAACAGGATTAACGAGTTCCGCCAAGATCAAGCTCCTTATCGAAGGAAAGAGAAAGCAAGCTACCAAGGGTGGCGTGCTCTGGAACACATTCTAATGCATGAGGCCAGGGCCCGCAGCAGAGGGGAGTTGACGGATATCCAGTTTCAGCGAATCGCAGGTTGGAGTCGCCGAGGCACCCGGCTTCGCCCCCAAAGGGATCTTTCTCCTCCCACGGCCTGAAGGGGCATGGAAAGGGAGGAGAAAAGGGGGGTGAGGACTTTTAGCCCTATCGCCTTCTACCAGGCTATCCCAAGAAGGGTCGTGAATGGAGCTGCGGAGACGAGGGAAAAGGGGGAGGGGACTTGCTTCACACTGGGCATCTATCGGACCCTTGGGATTTGCCGCTCCACACTGGGTATTTGCCAGAGAGAGGAAGGAAGGGATTTGGGGCAGGGTGGCTCTGCTCCCTGCCCCAAATCCCTTCCAAAGGGGGCTTTTAGTTGCCCTGAGCGCTTCCTTCGACAGGCCCCGCTTCGCTCTCCTCCGGGGCCTTGGGACGGCGGGGGGCTTTCGGGAGCAATGACTGAACCACATGCAGGGGATTCCCATCCGGGTCGTAAAACGTCCCCAGCACCATCACCCCCGGGATCTCGACGAGATCTCCTACGCGCACCCCCTGGCGCTTCAGACGGTTGAGGACCCGTCGGGCGTTGCGCACCTCAAAGAGAGCGCCCCCACCGGCGTTTCCCATCGACCCTTCCGGGCTCTGGTGGAGCAGGATCCGCGGTCCACGTGGCGGGCCAAACTCCACCCATCGCCCCTCAGGGTCCTCCCCGCGCATCGGCAGGCCCAGGGTTTCCCCATAGAAGGCCTTGGCCCGCGCGAGATCTTGCACTCGATATAGCACCCCCTGAACCTTGCGCACAATCGGCATCCTGACCTCCTCAGTACCCCAGATTACTTTCATTATAACAGTACTAACCCGTTCTAAAGAGTCAATTATAGGAGGATATGGGGGACCAGGAGGCTGCTGAATCGGGTCTACCTATGCTCTCTATGCTCTCCATGGGCAAAGCGGATCCCCTCCTCCTTCTCCCCCTCTCCACGACCCAAAGGGCCGTGGGGAGCGCGGTGGGACAACCCCTGCCAGGGGAAGCGCTTTCCCTCTTCATCTTCATCATAGGACAAAGAGGGGAGGAGTCGCTCCCTCTCCCTACGAACCCCCTATGCCCTAATCCTTATAGGACTTACGCAGTTCGTTTCCCATGGGGGCTTTGGGGGCGGAGCGGGGCGCCGAAGGCGCCC
>JAUQQB010000145.1 GCA_030550075.1 Chloroflexota bacterium
TTCGTCACCACAATGTAGATCGCGTTGGGGGAAAGAGGGACCGCCTTGCTGATGACGTCGCGGATGATATTGGCGTTCACATTGACCAGATCCTCCCGGCTCATCCCGGGCTTGCGGGGCACCCCAGCGGTGATCACCACGATATCCGAGTTCGCTGTGGGTTCATAGTCCGTGGTCCCGATGAGGCGGGTGTTATAACCGACGATGGGGCCGGCCTGCATAAGGTCGAGGGCCTTGCCTTTCGGCATGCCCTCGGTCTGGGGGATATCCACCAGCACGATATCGCCGAGCTCCCGCTCGGCGAGCCAGTGGGCCGTCGTGGCGCCCACGTTCCCCGCACCGACAATCGTGATCTTGGGACGCATGGGAGGCTCCTTCTCCAGATTGTAAAAGCCTTCACAGAAATTATAATCCGAAATCCTTCTCACTATACAGCTCAGCGGGGGAAAGACGGGCGAGCTGGGCGATCCGCCAGGCCAGCAGGAAGGCCCCCAGGCTGAGCAACCCCGCCATCCCCAACCAGCGGAGTTCCCCTGAGCCCAGATAGGCCCCGATGGCGTTGGCGATCAGCACATGAATCAGGCGGGCCAGCGTGCTCATTGTAAAGGCGGGAATGAGAGGAAGGGGTGAGAGCCCGATCGCCCAGGCGAGGAGATCATCGGGGGTGAACGGAAGCAGGAAGGCCACAACCACAACGGCCAGCCCATACCGGCGGATCAGGCGTTCCGCTCGATCCAGACGCTCCTTCGGGAGCAGGGCGATCAGGAGGGGGCGACCTAATCGACGGGCCAGGATCATGGTCAGAGCATTGCCCAGGCTCACTCCCACCCACGTTAGCAGGGAACCCCACCATGGTCCGAACCAGTAACCGCTGATCCACCCCAGCAGCGCGCCCGGGAGCGGGGCGACGATCACCTGCAGCGCATTCAGAGCCACGATCGCAAGCCCACCAGCGGCCCGATTCGTCGCCAGCCATGCTTCCACCCGCTCCCGATCCGTGACCAGAGGCCACAGATGGGGAAGCGCGAGGAGGCCAGCCGCCAGAAGCCCTATGAGGAGGATCGCGCGGATCGTCAGCTCTCGGGGGAAACCCTTCTCTTCCATTGCTGATCAGGATTCGGGTTCTCAGAGATGAGGCTGGGGACCAGAAGGCCTCCGGCCCAATCCCTGAAAGATGTTTTTCCCTGCAGCCCTTCAGGCTGGGCAGTTACTCCAGTATGGAGGTCAACGGCGCAAGCCCTGCGTAAACAAACATCGGGAGTGGCCGGAACCACTCCCGATGTGTCGGGACGGGCGGATTTGAACCGCCGACCCCTGCAACCCCATTGCAGTGCGCTAACCTGGCTGCGCCACGTCCCGATCAACGCTTATTATAATGCGAGCTTCCGCCTCAGGCAAGCGACACCCCCTAGCCGGAGGCCCGGAGGGCGCCGATGGCGGCCAGTGATCATCCCTCAAAAAAGCCTACCCGGATCCCTCTGGGATCTCCGCCGGATGGAAAGCCTGTCCATCCTGAACCCACCACACCCCCAGCTGACGGGCCATCTCACGCGCCGACGGGGTCAGCTCCTTCGCGCCCACCACCGGCCACACCTCCTCCCCCAACGCCCGGGCGAAGATCTCCGCCCGCTCCAGGGCCCGCTCCACATCCTCCGTCCCACCCAACCAGGAGATCTCCACCGCCAGATAGACCGGACGATCCTCCCTCCGATGGAAGCCCTTCACCAGGAGGTCCAATGGCAGCGCCCGCTCAGCCTCCTCCTCCGTGATTCGCCCGGCGGCGGCGGCCTGCTCCAGGATCCGGTATCGCTCCTCATCGGAGACCGGAGAGGCTCGGCGAACCAGGCGGTGGAAGGCAAAGGCCGCCCGCTGGTGATAAAAGGCCTCCAGGCGCATGGTTTTAAGCTCGCCCAGATCCGCAGCGTGGTGCTCCAGCCGCTGGTTCATCCGCCGGGTCGTCTCAACGAGCTTTCGAACCGTTTCCTCCGTCCGCCGCTGCGCCTCCGCCAGCTCCGCGAAACGCCGGTCGGCCTCCGCCCGATAAGCCAGGAACTCCTGTCGGTGGGCCAGGAACTCCTGCCGGTGGGCGGCGAACTCCTCATAATGCCGCCGCTGCGCCTCCGCCAGCTCCGCGAAGCGCCGGTCGGCCTCCGCCCGCGCCGCCGCGACTTCCTCCCGAATCTCGGCGAAGCGTCGCTCCGTTTCCTCCCGGAAGGCCCGGAACTCCGCGGGGAGGCGCAGGAGCTCCTCACCCGCCAGCAGCGCCCAAAGCTGCTGCCGCCACTCGGGATGCTGCCGAAGCAACTCCAGAAGATCCTGGAAATCCCTTACCGTGAAGCCCACGTCACGTCTCCCCATGGGGCATTTTACCGGGAAGTAAATGGAAGGGCCACACCGCGCGCTCCGGCGGCAGCCGGTCCAGCTCCGTTTCCTGGAAAGGGACCTCCCCGCTGAAATAGAGCACATTGATCTCCCCATCATAGCGATAGCGCCGCCTCACCCAGCGCGGGCCGACCCGCATGATGACATCGAACCAGACCAGGCTGTTCTGGAGATCGAATTGTTCTTCCAGGATCCAGGATGGGGAGTCGCTGGGCAGGGTCGGCTGAAGGCGACGCATCGCCCGCTCCCACAAGCGCTGACGCTGCGCCTCCGGCGCCAGCGCCGTTTCGGCATCCGTGGAAACCCGTCGCTTCCAGAACCCCATCGGTTGCCCCTCGCTGGTTCAGTGTTTATCGGGGAGCAAACCCCCATCCATACCCATACCAACTACCACCAAAGGCCATCCCCGCGACCGAGGGGATGGGTTCTCACGCCGTGGCGCTTTCCTCAATTAATCGTTCCGTGACCCCTAAGATATGATAGCCGGCGTCCACGAAGATGATCTCGCCTGTGATCGCCGCCGCGCGATCGCTGCACAACCAGGCGGCCAGCGCCCCCACATCCTCGATGGTCACATTGCGGCGCAGCGGGACGATTTCCCGGAACAGGCTATAGAGGGAACGGAAGCCCGGGATGCCGGTCGCCGCCAGGGTGCGGATCGGCCCGGCGGAGATGGCGTTGACCCGGATGCCCCGCGGGCCCAGATCATACGCCAGATAACGGACCGAGGCCTCCAGGGCGGCCTTGGCCACCCCCATCACATTGTAGTGGGGGACCACCTTCTCGGAGCCGTAATAGGTCATGGTGAGCATGGCCCCGCCGTTTTTCATCAGCGGCGCCGCCTCGCGCGCCAGGGCGGTGAACGAATAGACGCTGACATCCATCGCGATGCGGAAGCCCTCGCGGGAAGTCAGGTAATAGGGGCCGCTCAGCTCCTCCCGCTTCGCGAAGGCGACCGCGTGGACCAGGATGTCCAGCCGGTCATACGTCTGGCGATATTTCTCAAACAGCGCGGCGATCTGGGCGTCATCGCTCAGATCGCAGGGCTCAATGAATGTAGCCCCCACGCTCTCCGCCAGCGGACGCACCCGCCGCTCCAGCGCGGGACCTGCGTAGGAGAAGGCCAGGGTCGCCCCCTCGGCATGCATCGCCTTGGCGATGCCCCAGGCAATGGAATGATCATTCGCCACCCCGAAGATCAGAGCGATCTTCCCATCCAGCATCCCCATAGGCACCTCCGGAGTCAGAGGGATGAGCTTCGCGCGGACCCGGATGGGAATCCCTGCGGGGAGAGCGAAGCATGATTCTCTTCCATGGTCACCCTCCCCGTTCCGATCCCGCTCTCCACCATGCGCCGGGCCCTTCCGCGCTATTGTGCAACAGATCCGGAGAATCCATCAAATCCCTCCTCCTAGCCCCTCGAGCCGTAAGGGTGACGATGGGGTCCAAAGCCCCATTCACCCCCACCAGACCCCTTGTCATTCCATGGCCCCTCGAGTTAAAATGAAAACACGTAGCGAAAATGGGGCCTCCAGCTGGATGTGACCTGGAGATCCTCAACCGCATCTAAGAAAGCGATGGACCTTTCCATCTCAGGAGGCCGGGATGCCGGACAGGCTTCAACGCCTGCAGGAAGCGCTTCAGGCCCACGTGCGCCCGGCCACCTTCCCGGTAGCGATTCGGATGCTCGCCCCCGGGGAGCCATGGCCGGAGAAAACCCGTTTTCCCAAACGGGATTTCGGACAACAACTCGCTATCTGTCAGGGCTTCGCCATCGCCCGTCACTACGGATGGATCATTGGAATGCGAGGGGAAGATCTATCCTGTCCCCTCGCTAAAGTCGTCTGGGGCTTTGAGCCCATGCTGGATTATTACCTCAACGGCATGACCTGCGCCGGGA
Source organism: Chloroflexota bacterium (assembly GCA_030550075.1). Lineage (GTDB taxonomy): Bacteria > Chloroflexota > Anaerolineae > Thermoflexales > Thermoflexaceae > Thermoflexus. Next base: position 4,283 of record JAUQQB010000145.1, read on the forward strand.
TGTATACCGAGACCCCGGCCGCGGGGGCGGTGAGCGAGGCCCAGGTCGATAAATGGGAATATCAACAATGGGAAGGTGTTGTCGCTGCCCCTCTTCATCGCACCTCCTTTGAACCCCACGTGATCCTCATTTATGGGAACTCCGCTCAGGTCATGCGCCTGGTGGTCGCCCGACTCTGGAAGACCGGTGGCCGGCTGACTTCCTCTTTCTCCGGACGTATTGACTGCGCGGACGCGGTGATCACCACGATGAAGACCGATGAGTGCCAGGTGATCCTCCCCTGCTACGGCGACCGGGTCTTCGGCCAGGCCCAGGACGATGAGATGGCGTTCACGATTCCCAACAGCAAGATCGAATGGATCATCGAGGGCCTGGAGGGCACCCATAAAGGCGGCATTCGTTACCCGATCCCGAAGTTCCTTCGATACACCGGGATCTATCCGGATCACTATATGGAAATGGAACGCCAGTGGCAGAAGGAGCAGTGATATTTGGGAGTAGGCTGGGCACCGAAGGCATCTGGACGGCCTGAAACCCATTGCTCTTAGGAGGCGGCCATGGCAGTTGAGGTCAAGGAACTGCTTTCCATCACCCAGCGCCATGAGGAGCTGGGGCTTTCCGATGAAACGGTCCTCCAGATGTATTACCATCTCCTCCTCGCCCGTCGATTAGATGAACGCTGCTGGGTCCTCCAGCGCCAGGGACGGATTCCTTTCCATATCTCTGGCATCGCGCACGAGGGGATCGGTGTGGGAGCTGCCTATGCCCTGCGCAAGGGGTTTGACCTGGTGCATCCTTACTATCGGGATCTGGCCCTTTCCATCGCCCTGGGGATGAAGCCGGTAGAGTTCATGCTTGCCCTTTACGGGAAGAAAGGGGATCCCCATAGCGCTGCCCGCCAGATGCCCTCCCACTTCGGCATTCGTCGCCTGAACCTCATCTCCGGTTCCAGCCCTGTTGCCACTCAGGTCCCCCAGGCCGCCGGCATCGCTCTCGCTGAGGTACTCAAACAGAAGCTCCGCTCTCAGTTAGAGGCTGCCGGTTTCCGCGTGAGCCGGGAGATGCGGGTCGTCCTCACCTCAATGGGCGAGGGCAGCACCAGCGAGGGCGATTTCCACGAGGCCCTGAATTGGGCCGGCATCTACAAGCTCCCTCTCGTCGTCCTCGTCCATAACAACCAGTATGCGATCTCCGTCCCGGTCTGGAAGCAGATGGCTGTGAAACGGGTGGCGGATCGGGCAGCCGCCTATGGGATTCACGGGACGGTCTGCGACGGCGGCAACGTCCTGGAAGTCTATCAGGTGGTCAAGGAGGCGGTGGACCGGGCCCGAGCAGGCGAGGGGACAACCCTGATCGAGGCGGTGACCTACCGCTGGACCCCCCATTCCTCTGACGATGATGACCGGACCTATCGGACGCGGGAGGAGGTGGAACAGGGGAAGCTCCGGGATCCCCTGCCCCGGCTCCGGGATTACCTTTACCGGAGGAGCTTGCTCACCCAGCGGCTGGAGGACGAGCTGGAGGAACAAGTGCGGGCAGAGGTGGATGAGGCCCAGCGGCTGGCGGAGGAAGCCCCCTACCCGGCCCCGGAAGAGGCCCTCGCCCCTGTCTTCGCGACAGAAGATCGCTCCGGGTGGTGGAGCGAGTGAAATACGGCCCCAGGCGTCCCCCAGGAAAGCAAGGAACCGAGCGCAGAAACGTTTCTCGATCAGCCGTTCGCACAATGGCTCGGCGGGACGCTGGAGGCGCCGATCCTTACCCGAATGAACGAACCCTGGGAGGTCCGATCCATGCCGGAGAAGACGCTGATCGAGGCGATCCGGGAAGCGATTGACGAAGAGATGGCCCGTGATCCGCGGGTTTTTGTAGTGGGAGAGGACGTGGGGCCGCGGGGTGGCGTGTTCCGGGCTACCATGGGCCTCTGGCAGAAATATGGCGAATGGCGGGTCATTGACTCCCCGCTGGCGGAGCTCTCCATCGTGGCCATCGGGATTGGGGCGGCTCTGAATGGCTTCCGCCCCATCTGCGAGATCCAGTTCGCCGACTTTATTCATCCTGCCTTCAACCAGATTGTGAACGAGGCTGCCCGGTTTTTCTATCGCTCCGGTGGCCTCTATAACGTTCCCATGGTCATTCGTTCCCCCTATGGGGGTGGGATCAGCGGCGGTCTCTACCACAGCCAGAGCGTCGAGGCCTTCTTCGCCCATGTCCCGGGCCTGAAGGTCGTGATCCCCTCGAATCCCTATGACGCAAAAGGGCTGCTCAAGGCCGCCATCCGCGATCCGAACCCGGTGCTCTTCTTCGAGCCTAAGAAGGGCTACCGTTTGATCAAAGGGGAAGTTCCGGACGGCGATTACATCGTCCCCATCGGCCCGGCGAAGGTCACGCGGGAGGGGAACGATCTCACGATATTTGCCTATGGAATGATGCATTATTACGCCCTACAGGCCGCAGAGATGGCGGCGAAAGAGGGGATCGATGTGGAGGTGGTGGATCTACGCACTCTGGCCCCAGTGGACAAGGAGACCATCCTGAACTCGATTAAGAAGACGGGGAAGGCACTCATCGTCTACGAGGATAACCTCACTCTGGGCTATGGAGCGGAGGTGGCCGCTATCCTGGCCGAAGAAGGGTTCGAATACCTGGACGGCCCGGTAATGCGGTTAGGAGGGCCGGATGTACCGGGCGTGCCGTTCAGCCCGCCGATGCAGGATTTCTTCATGCCCAACCCCCAGAAGATCGCCGAGGCCATCCGGCGGCTGGCGCGGTATTAATATCTACCCGTTACAGGGGCTCACAAGAAAGAACGGGCACTGGCATGCCCTACTACG
>JAUQQB010000146.1 GCA_030550075.1 Chloroflexota bacterium
CCGCGCGCCGAAGGCGCGCGGCTCGGCCCCCAAAGCCCCCACTCGGAAACCCCTATACCGTCTGGGGAAATCACTGGTCAGATGGGTAGGTAGTTACGAAAAAACATCGTTATAGGGACACCCCTTTAAAACCATCAACGCTCTGTTCCCTTCACCCGCACCGGGAGCTCCAGATGATCGCGCCCATCCGCCGCCCGAACCCGTTGCATCGTGTCCGGATCGTAGATCACGACGATCACCCGGCCCTCGCCGGAGAGAGGTTCCCGGAAGGTCACCGGGTGCGGATCCTCAATGTATTCCCCATGGACCCATGAAGTGGTCGGGCTGGCGCCATCGGCGGGCGGGCGATCGTCCTGACCGACCAGCCGGCCCTCCTCGTTGAGCACCTGCACCGACACGATATACGGGCGTTCGATGGGATCCTCGTTCAGCGCCCGCCAGATCAGGCGGACGTTCAGGGAATCCCCGGGTCGGAGGATCATGCGATCCAGGGAGACCCCGACCAGCTCGGCCAGGCCAGGGAAGCGCTGTCCGACAGGGATGTCGTAAGATGGGGGCTCGAACCGGCGCGGCCGCCCGGCGATCTCCACCGTCCCCAGGGAGATCCTCGGCCCCTCTCCCCATCGTAACCACACCTCCGCCGACCCTGCTGTCGCCTGAGGCGATAGCCAGATCACCCGACGGTCGAGCACCGGAACCCCCGGGATCCATTGGGAAACCGGATAACGGCCATATCCCGGGTCCCCGCTCTGATAGCCCAGGAAGTCCTCCCCGCGGGCGACCTCCAGGGTAAGCGGGCGATCGGGAAGACCAGGACGATCCGCCTGGAGGAGCAGCAACACCCGCAACGGCTCTCCCGGTGCCAGGGAGGAAGCTGCCACCTGGAACCCCAGGAGCCGGAATCCTTCGCCGAGGGAGATGGGAGGCTCCAGCCGCGGGATCCCGGCCATCGTCCCGTAGGGGTCGGCGGTCATCCGGGGTGGATGGACCTCCACGGGGCCCAGGGTCAGGGATCGGCCGTCCGGGTTGCGAGCCTCATCCAGGATGTCCAGCCCCTTCAGGTCCGCCTCCCGATAGAGCGTCACCGTCAGCGTGTAAGGTCCGGGCGGCGCGCCCAGGGGGACCGGAACCACAAAATACGTGGTGGTCTCCTCGCCAGGGGACCAGCGGGCAGTGTAGCGGTGGAGGTCGTTCATGAGCATCCAGTCCATGCCGCTGATCCGCTGACGCCCCGCGTCGAGGAGGGCGACGGCCGCCTTCAGGTTCTCCGAGAGCGGAGCGGGCATCCGCCATCGGAGGGCGACTGCTATCCCCTCTCCGGCCCGGGCCTCCGTTTCAGCGAACACCCCTGAGAGCCACAGGCGGTCTCCGAAGTTGATCGAAACCGGCCGCAGTGATGGCATCGCCACCGGGCGCTCCAGCTCGTAGACCCACAGTGTGTAGCCGGTGAACTCCCGGTGATCGATCAGCCGCCCGGCGAGCTCCAGCAGGAAGGGGATGAATCGTTTATCGTCCGTTACCGAGCGAAACCAGTGCAGGAGGAAGACCCGCCGTTTCCCCGCCGTGATCGCCTGGAGCTCCGCCAGGCCCTCCGCCTCCCGGCCCCGCATCTTGATCCCCTGGATCGGGGAGGGGCCGGTGTAGTATTGCTGCAGGGTGTATTCCTCGGAATCCACGACAATGGCGTCCTCGGGTGTGGTGACGGCGCTCAGGTAGCTGGCCACCCCGCGCACATCCTCCCGGAAGAAGGCGGGATCGTAATAGACGATCCATAGCCCCTGTAGCGAAGTCGCCCCGATCGCCAGGGCCAGCCCCAGGGCCAGTGCCCGGGTCGCCGGGCGACGTCCCGACCACAGAACCGCGATTAAGACGGCATCGGTGAGCAGCAGGGCGGGCGTCAACATCAGGATGTAGCGGGGATGAACGATAGGTTTCCACCGGGTGATGCCGAACACCAGCAGGAGCGGAAGGACGAAAGCCGCCAGCCACATGGCCGGCCGGAGGGGAATGCGGTGCAGACGGCGCCTCATGAGGAGCACGGCGGAAACCAGCGCGCCGGCGAAGGCGATCCCATAGGCGGCCGAGGCGGCCACGAACCCGGGCCGCGGCGGCAGCTCTCCCGTCTTCCCCAGGACCTCCCGGATGCCGATGTTGAAGAAATGCCAGGTCAGGGAGAGGAATTCGAACAACGTGGGGAAGGTGGCCCGCTCATCGCTATGCTGCCCGGTCTGGCGGTAGGCGGGGGGCAGCCATGGCGCGTAGGCAAGGACCACCAGGGCCTGGGTCAGGGCCCAGCGGCGGAAATTCCATCGACGATCTTCGATGGGTTGACGCAGGAGCAGAAGTAAAGCAGCCAGGTTCAGGAAAACGACGGCGACCACAGAGAAATAATGGGTATACATCATCGCCGCTTCCGTGATCCCCAGGGCAGCCAGGATCCCCGTGGGCCAGCGGCGGGCGTCGATCAGGCGGCCCAGGAGGAAGAGAGCGAGGAGGTATTCCAGGGCGAAGAGGGTATACATCCGGGTTTCCTGGGAATAATACACGTAAGCCGGGGCGAACGTGGCCAGCGCGGCGGCTAAAAGCCCGACCGCGCGCCCCGCTCCCTCCCGGCCGACCCGGTAGAGGAGGGGGAGGATCAGGATCCCGAAGATCGTTGAGAGGAAGCGCGTGGTGAACTCATGGTATCCGGTGAACATCCCCCAGATCGAGAGCAGGATGTAGTAGAGCGGGGGATGGATGTCCACCGCCGTCATCCGGATGGCCGTGAGGATGCCGTGGCGGGCCAGATAGGTGCTGTAACCCTCATCCCACCACCAGCTCTGGACGGCGATCCGATGGAGCCGGAGGGCGAAGGCCAGCAGGATCAGCAGGGCCAGCAGGATCAGCGTTCGCTCGCTTCGAAGGATGCGCCTCATCGGTGCGGTGGTTCTCCTTAGGGATTTCGAGAGCAGGTGGGGGTGCCCTGGGCGCCTCCACCTGCCCGCCTATACCCCCAAGCATACATTCCCCTTCCCTCCAGCCCGAAGGGCCGCGGGGAGGGGCCTGCTTCCTATCCAGAGAGGGTCCGGACGGCCAGTTGCCCGGTCCGCCCGGTCCCAAGTCTAAAAAATCAATAATGAGGAAGGGAGGAATTCCTGAGTAAGAGGGGCGCGATGCTCTCCCTCTCCTTCATAGGACGAAAGTCCTATGTGTGGCAAGCCCGTGTTTCTTTATCATAAATTCAAAATAATTGGAATCCCAGTCCTGCCCGGGTTTTGCAAACCGGGCGCAGGGATGACGAGGCGGGCCATGAGGCCGCTGTCCGGTCATCCCTGGTTTCTCTACCCTTCTTCCCTCGTGGGATGGCGGCGAGGAGGGTGGGCCCAGAGGGATTCCAGGGAGGTGGTCAATCGATGGCTTCCACTTTGCTGGTGATCGATGATGATCGAGAGTTCGTCGATCTGCTCCGAAAGCGCCTGGAAGGGGCAGGCTACCAGGTCCTGGCCGCTCTGGATGGGGAGAGTGGCCTGCAGATGCTGGAAAGCCACCGACCGGATCTGGTGATCCTGGACATCATGATGCCGGGGATGGATGGCTGGGAGGTTTGCAGACGGATCCGGCAGATCTCTACCGTTCCGATTCTGATGTTGACCGCCAAGGGGATGGCAACGGATGTGGTCTATGGCCTGGAGCTGGGGGCCGACGATTATGTGACCAAGCCATTCCAGACCGATGTCCTCCTGGCCCGGATCCGGGCGCTGCTGCGCCGGGCGGGCAGCCAGGCGCTGCCGGAGCAGGGCGTTTACCGGTGTGGGGAGATCGTGCTGGATCTGGATCAGCATACCGTAACCGTGGCGGGGCAACCGGTGCAGCTCACCCCGCTGGAGTTCCGGCTCCTGAGCGTCATGATGCGAAATCCCGGACGGCTGCTCCCTCACCGTTACCTGCTTACGCAGGTTTGGGGGCCGGAATACGCGGAGGATATCGACAACCTCAAGCTTTACATCCATTATCTCCGCCAGAAGATTGAACCAGATCCCCGGCATCCTCGATACATCCTGACGGAGTGGGGGATCGGGTATCGATTTCAGTGCGATTAGGCCTTCATCGTGCTTCTTCTGTTATTGAGCTTTGTCTTGCCAGAGCAACCGTCCGGAAGCCCACTGAGCGCTCCATTGAGGAAGATGGAGCCCCTCCCCAAAAGTCCGCAAATCCACCGCATGGGGTTGGGGCTCGCTCCAGCATCCATCGCTCTGGATGTTTCTTTCGCACCGCGGGACTCCGCAGGAGTTACGCGGCTGGTTTTCTCCTGGAGGTGGAGCCCTTCCACTTCTTCTTGCGGGCTCCGAACAGTGTGACTCCTAACAGGGCTGGAAAGGCCTGCCTCGGAGGCTTTCCCAGCCCTGTTTTGATCCTCTCTTCTCAGGGCCCCAGGTGCGGCATGGATCCGTGTTTGGGCTGGGAGGGGCCGCCCAGGGTAGCCCCTCCCACCCTGCAATCCTCCGACGAGAAGATCAGAAAGTTTATCCACGGCCCAGCTGGATAAAACACCAGACGGATTCCCGGACAGGCCTCCCTTTCTTCTCCCTTCACGTTCCACGTTCAAAACAAATTCAAACCAAAATCTTCACCTTTTCAAACCTCTCCCTGGTAAGGTGTAAGCATGAAATCCGAGCTCCGCATCAGCAGCTTGCCTTTCCCAGCCCAGCCCCTGGCTGCTCTCGTTCGGATCGGGTGGCAGGGTCGGACAGCCGTGCAGGAGGAAGAGGGATGGCTCAGTCGTTTCATCCAGGACCGAGAGATCGATCAGATGGCGATGTCCGGGAGACCGGGACCCGGATTCTGGTGGTGGACCCCAGCCCGGAGATGCAGCGCTTACTGCAGCACGAATTGAGCATGGACCGGATGGCTGTATTTGCCGCAGCCGGGCCTTCTGAAGCCCTGGCGTTGCTCCCCGTGATCACCCCCGATCTCATTCTGACGGAGATCCGCTTTCCGGATCATGATGGTCTGCGCTTCTGTCAGCAATTGCGCACCGTCACACACATTCCCATCCTGGTGATCTCAGCTCCCCGCTCGGATCAGGACATCATCCGCGCCATTGATATGGGGGCGGATGACTTCATCTCCAAGCCCTTTTCTTTCGCGGAGCTTCGGGCGCGCATTCAGGCCCATCTGCGCCGGCAGAGCTGGCGTGGGGCTCAGGGGACAATCACCTATTATGCCGACGATCATCTCGTCATCGATTTGCGGCTTCAGGAAGTGCGGGTCCGCGGCCAGCGTGTCCGCATGTCCCGTATCGAATATCGGTTGCTGGCCTGTCTGCTGGAACACGCCGGCCGTGTGGTTCGCCACGAGACTTTGCTCCAGGCGGGCTGGGAGGACCAGGGATGGGATGCTCATTACCTGAAGCTCTACATCCGCCACCTGCGGAACAAGATCGAGCCCGACCCCTCCCGGCCGCGCTACATCGTGACCGTATGGGGGGTGGGGTATCGCTTCTGTCCGCAAACTCGCTCGGGGGATCCCGATAGCTCTTCCCCGGTAGCGAGATGAGCGGGCGCTCCCACGCTGGTCGGAAGAGCTCGTGCTGGACTTATTCGGGCGGAGGATTTTCGAGAGTCGCATGGAAATCAGGCGCTGAGCTCGACGGACCTGAAAGGAGCCGGGGCTCCTCCAGGGGAAGGCATCCGATTGGGCGTGGGATCCGAAGGATCAACCAAACCCATGGGGGCAATGCGATGAAATGTCTGGTCACCGGTGGAGCCGGGTTCATCGGGTCGCACGTAGTGGATGCGCTCATCGAGGACGGCCATGAGGTGGTGGTGGTGGACAACCTGAGCACCGGCCGGCGGGAGAACCTGAACCCCCGGGCGCGGTTTTATGAAGTCGATATCCGCAGCCCGGCGCTGGCGGAGGTGTTCGAACGGGAACGACCGGAGATCGTGAATCACCATGCCGCCCAGATGAGCGTTCGAATCTCGATGGCCGACCCCATATATGACGCAGAGGTCAACGTCCTGGGCTCTCTGAACCTGATCCGCCTCTCGCTGCAGTATGGGGTCAAGAAGTTCATCTACATCTCCAGCGGGGGCGCGGTTTACGGGGAACCAGTTTATTTGCCGTGCGATGAAGATCATCCGATCCGCCCGCTCTGCCCCTATGGGGTCACGAAGTTCATTGTGGAACAATACCTGTCGCTGTTCCACCAGCACTACGGGCTCCGATACACCGTGCTGCGTTACCCCAACGTATATGGGCCACGACAGGACCCTAACGGTGAGGCGGGGGTGGTGGCGATTTTCATCGGGCGGATGCTTCGGGGGGAGCCGGTGGTGATCAACGGGACCGGGGAGCAGATGCGGGATTTCGTGTATGTGGCAGATGTGGTGGAGGCGAACCGGATGGCGCTGGCGAATGGGGACGCGGAAGTGTTCAACCTGGGGAGCGGGCGGGGGACAACGGTGAACGAGATTTTCCGGCTGCTGGCGGCCATCATCGGTTACCGCCAGAAGCCGATTTATGGGCCGCCGAAGATCGGGGAAACCTTCCGGATCTATTTGCGGGCGGATCGAATTCATCGGACATGGGGATGGCGGCCCCGGGTGGATCTGGAGGAGGGGCTGGAACGGACGGTGGCTTTTTTCCGCGATCGACCTGGATAAGGTGAGGACTTTTGGGAACAGGGGTGGGGCCACTTTTTCGGTCCCATCCCTTCCAGTATCTTCCCTCCCCATGGTCTTCTGGCCGCGGGGAGGGAAGATAAAGGGGAGTCTTCCACATTGAAATACCCAGGTCGCGAGCGGTGGTGATATGAAAAGCGAAAAGGAGCCCTGAATGGAGCGTCTGCAACCCTATCTGGATGCCGTCCGCCGCTGGTGGTGGTTCCCCATCTTATGTGGGCTGCTCGCCGGGGTTGGGGGTTATTTCTACACCCGCCAGCAGCCGCCCGTTTATGCGGCGCGGGTCACACTGATGGTGGGCACCAGCATCACCAACCCCAGCCCGGATCCACAGGAGATCGGCCTCAGCCGGACCCTGGCGCAGATCTATGGGGAGATGGCCCGCCGGCGGCCGATCCTGGAGCAAACCCTGAAGCGCCTGAATCTGGCCCTGTCGC
>JAUQQB010000147.1 GCA_030550075.1 Chloroflexota bacterium
GCCTTCGGCGCGCGCCTCGGCCCCAAAAGCCCCCAGGAGGAAACCGCCTATATCCGTATAGACATTGCGGGAGAACGGCTGAATAGTTACAAAAGGGGTATAATTCGCTGACAGAACCCTGATAAAAGCCCATCATTAATTTTTGAGGAGTTACGCAGTTGACCTCCGCCAGCGGGTTTTTGGGGCTGGGAGGGGCACCTTCGGCACCCCTCCTAGCCCCAAAATAAATGTGATCCTCCCTCCCCGCGGCCTTTCGGCCGCGGGGAGGGGTCTCTCAACTCTTCCTGGACAGAGATCAACTGCGCAAGTCCCGGTTTTGTCAGCGAATTCTTTCAGAATCAGCTTTCCCCTAATTCTCCTCGTCGGGCGGCCAGAGTGTTGGCTAGGGCTTCCAGGGCGGGGCTGAGGCGAACCGGGTAGCGCGGGGCGTCCCGAAGCGCCTTGTAGGGCTCCGGCAACCGCTGGAACGCCCTCTGAAACCGCTCGCGGATCTCCGCCAGGGTAGGATGGGGCCGAAGCACGCGCCCTCCCTCCATGACCTTCTCCAGGAGCGGAACACCGCCTGCGATATGCTCTTCCCGAAGGGCCAGGATGTCCTCTCGCATCTGTCCGGCCTCACCGTAGAACCGGAAGACCTGCTTCGGGCCGGGGAGGGACGCTTTGCCGGGACTGAGTTTCAACGCCGGGCGATCCTCGTAAGCCACCAGCTTGTAAGCCATATCCAGCCACGGCCAGTCCTCTGAAACCCCCATCCGTGTCCCCACGCCGAAGGCGTCAATGGGCGCGCCGGCGCGGACCAGCTCATCGATGCGATACTCGTCCAGCCCTCCGCTGGCCAGGATCCGCACCTCGGGAAGCCCGGCCTCATCCAGGATGCGGCGCACCTCGCGGCTGAGCGCGAGCAGATCCCCGCTGTCCAGGCGGACGCCAATCAGGCGCCGGCCCTTCTGCTTCATCTCCAGAGCCACCTGCGCCGCCCGCCGGGCGCCTTCCAGGGTGTCATAGGTGTCGATCAGGAAGATCGAGCGCTCCGGGAACGTCTCCGCAAAGGCCCGGAAGGCTTCTTCTTCAGTGGGAAAGGCCATGATGAAAGAGTGGGCCATCGTCCCAGTAATCGGGATCCCGTAGAGCTTTCCCGCCAGGACGTTGCTGGTGGCCTGGAATCCGACCATATAGGAGCAACGAGCCACTTTCAGCCCGGCGTCGACCCCATGGGTCCGACGCAGGGCGAAATCCACCACGCCGCGACCTCGCGCGGCGACCAAGCATCGGGCGGCTTTGGTGGCGATCATCGTTTGCAGATGGATTTGATTGATCAGGTAGGTTTCCGCAATCTGGGCCTGGATGATCGGGGCGGTAATCTCCAGGATGGGCTCATTCGCGAACACCAGTGTACCCTCGGGGACCGCCCACACCTCTCCGGTGAAGCGAAGGGCGGCGAGGTCATCCAGGAAGGGGCGGGAGAAGATCCCGGTGGATTCGAGATAAGCCAGGGCCTCCGGAGAGAAATGGAAATCCTCCAGAAAGCGGAGCACATCCTCCAACCCGGCGGCCACCAGAAACCCGCGCTCAGGGGGCAGATCCCGCACGAACAGGCTGAACGTTGCCTGACCGGTGACGCTATGAGCCCAGTAGGCCTGGGCCATGGTCAGCTCATAAAGGTCTGTGATCAGGATACGGTCTTCCGGCTTCACCATCACAGGCTCCGATTCCTTATTAACTTTCCCGAGTTTTGGGGTGCTGGGCCGGGCACCTTCGGCGCCTGAGCCAGCCCCCAAAAGCCCGGGCAAGAAGGCCAATGGCGTAACTCCTATTAATTTTCCGGCAGAAAGGCCTGGCGCACATCCTCAATCTCCGGCATTGCCCGCAGGGCTTCGAGAACCTCCGATGGGGCGGGGCTATCCAGATTGATGAAGGAAAGGGCCGTGCCGCCCGGCCGATCCCGCCCCAGGCGCCATTCCGCGATGTTGATTCCGTGCTGCCCCAACAGGGTCCCCACCCGGCCGATCACCCCCGGCACATCCCGGCTGCGCATGAACAGCACGGCTCCGCGCGGCAGCGCCTCCATCGGGAAATCGTCCACCTGGACGATGCGGGGCTCTCCGGCGAACAGCGCGCCTACAATGAATCGGGTCTCCTTGGTGGAAATGACCCGACAGGCAATGGCCTGCGCGTAGGCCCCCAGGATCATCTGGGGCGCCTCCGTGATCTGGATCCCTCGCTCCTGGGCCAGCATAGGCGCATTGACGAAAGTCACCTCATCGCCCAGGACCGGCGTGAGGAGCCCCTTCAAGAGCGCTACTCCGATGGGGCGAAGGACAGCCCGTAGCTCCTCTCCGCGCACATCGATCTCGGCCCGGTGGATGCGCCCACGGATCAGCTGCATCTGCAGGCGGCCGATCACCTCCGCGAGACGCATGAACGGTGCCAGGGCCCGATAATCCGCCCCTTCGGGGAAAGGCAGGTTCACCACATTCCGGTAATCCCGTCCGCGCAGGGCGTCCAGCACCTGCTGCACGATTTGACGGCTGATCAGACGCTGGGCCTCGCGGGTGCTGCCTCCCAGGTGAGGCACGGCCACCACCCGTTCGTGGGCGATCAACGCCTGCAGGATCGGGGAACGGGGCGGCTCCTCGCTGAAGGTGTCCAGGGCGGCCCCTGCCACCCGACCGCTGTTCAGCGCCTCCAGGAGCGCTTCCTCATCCACCACGGCACCCCGGGCCGTGTTCACCAGATAGATTCCCGGTTTCATTTTCTCAAAAGCCTGGCGGTTGATGAGACGGTGAGTTTCACGGGTCAGGGGAACATGGAGGCTGATCACATCCGCCCGAGCGAAGAGCTCCTCCAGATCCGGGACCAGCTCGATCTGCAGCGCGGCAGCCCGCTCCTCCGGGATGTAGGGATCGAAGGCGATCACGTGCATCTCGAAGGCCCGGGCCCGGCGGGCCACCTCCGCCCCAATCCGGCCCAGGCCCACCAGACCCAGGGTTTTGCCCGCGAGCTGCGTGCCAACGAACCGCTCCCGCTCCCAGCGTCCTTCCCGCAGCGAGAGCCAGGCCGGCAGAATCTTCCGCAGGAGAGCCAGGAGCAGGGCGAAGGCATGTTCGGCCACCGCGATCGTGCTGGCCCCCGGGGTGTTCATCACCAGAATCCCCCGCCGGGTGGCTGCCTCCAGGTCGATGTTGTCCACCCCGATGCCGGCGCGGGCAATCACCCGCAGTCGCTCCGCCTGCTCTAACACCCCAGCGTCCAGCCGCACGCCGCTGCGCACGATCAGGGCATCGCAGGTTCGGACCAGCTCCCGCAGCGCCTCGGACGAAGGGCGCCGGGCTTCCACCACCTCTACTTCGGGATCCTCGTGCAGCAGAACCAGCCCTTCCTCATCCAGGGGATCCGTCAACCCGATGCGCCAGGCCATCCGCAAGCCTCCTTGCCAAATTTGGATTTGTAAATGAAGCTGGGGATGATGGGTCTGGGGGCGCGCCGAAGGTGCGCCCCCAGACCCATCACTTCCTTAGTTCGGAGAGGCGAATGTCAACGCCATCATTTTTTGTGCCTCATCTGTGGACGGCGAGCCACTCCTCCATATCCGCCAGCAGTTCTTCGATATGGCAAGGATGGATTTCCCCCATATGAGCGATTCGGAACGTTTTCCCTTTCAATGGACCATAACCGGACGAGATTACCTTTCCTCGGGTTCGCAGGAATTCGTTCAACGCCCCCACATCGATGCCCCGGGTATTGGCCACACAGGTCAGTGTCCACGAGCGATAGCCATCCTCAGCAAAGAGGCCGAAGCGTTCCATCGCCCAGGTCTGGACGCGCTCCGCCATCCGGCGGTGGCGCTCCCAGCGGGCTTCCAGCCCTTCCTCGAGAATACGAGCGAACTGGAGATCAGCCGCGTAAAGCAGGGAGATGGCCGGCGTGGCCGGCGTCTCTCCGCGGTCGGCATAGCGGGCCAGGGTGAGCAGGTCGAAGTAATAGCCCCGGTGAGGGACCTCCTTCGCCTTCTCCATCGCCCGTTCGGAGACCGCGCAGAAGGCCAGCCCCGGGGGTAGGGCCAGGCATTTCTGGGAAGAAGCGAGCACGAAATCCAGTCCCCAGGCGTCCGTCTCCAGCGGGGCGCCTCCCAGGGAGGAAACCGCATCCACCAGGATCAGCACCTCGGGGAAGGCCTGGCGCACCGTAGCGGCGATCTCCTGGAGAGGATTCATCAACCCCGTGGAGGTTTCATTATGCACAATGGTGATCGCCTCAACTTCCGGATGGTCCTCGAGCGCCTCCACCACCTGTTCCGGGCGGATGCCTTTCCCCCATTCGATGGAGACCGGGATCGCCTCTTTGCCATTGGCCAGGGCGACCTGATACCAGCGTTCCCCGAAGGCACCGTTGATCAGGCAGAGGACTTTCCGATGCACCAGGTTGCGCACGGCGGCCTCCCACAGGCCGGTGCCCGAAGCGGCGATGAAGAAGACACGGCCGCGGGTGCGGAAGATGGCCTGCAGACGGGGGAGGATCCGTTCGAAGAGAGCGGTGAACTCCCGGCTCCGGTGGCCGATCATCGGCCGGGCCTGAGCCCGCGCGATCTCCTCCGGAACATGGGTTGGGCCCGGGATGAACAACATGGGAGCATTCTCCATCGCGCGCCTCCCGGAGGTTAAGAGTGGACAAACTGGAGAGCCGGTGGCCTCAGAGCACGCTTCCCCACACCCGCAGGAACCGCTCGTGGCGTTCGGGATCCCGAAAGCGCGCCTGGCCGCTTCGAAACGCTTGCAGTCCCTCTTGAAGCACGGCTTCCGCGGGCGTGCCCTGAAGCCGACGCGCCCGCTCCGGCGAGAGGGCCAGCGGCAGAATGGGCGCGAGGCGGTCGCAGGCGATATAGACGTCCGCGGCCTCCGCGATTGTGGGCCGGTAGAATACCCCGCCGAATCCGGCAAAAAGATGGACCATGGGACGAGCGCTGAGATCCGTTGCGCCGTCGCCGACCAGCAACAGGCGTCGGCCTGGGGCCCGAAAGCCCGCGAGGAGGCGGGCTTTCCCATCCTGATAGAGGAGAGGTGAGGGCTCTGCTCCGATTGCCGGCCCCTCTTCCCCCCTCCACCAGGCACCGGCGAACGGATCATAACGCACGCGAACTGCATGGACGCGTTGAGGAGGAATCCCCAGGAGCAATCCTAATCCCCGCACCGCCTCCTCCAGCCCGCCGCTCAGAAGATGGACAGCAATCCCACCCGCGTGGAGGGCCTGGAGGACCAGCGGAGCATCGGGGATCAGGTTCTCCCGGTAAATCTGGATCAGGCGACGGATCTCCGCGCGGGTGGGGCGGATCAGGGCGAGGCGTCGCTCGTAAACGGCCTCCAGAGGCAGATGGCCCGCCATTGCAGCCTCTGTGAGAGCTGCGATCATCGCCTCCTGGCCCCGTAGCCGGGCCAGCTCCACAATGCCCTCCACACGGACCAGAGTCCCATCGCAATCCAGGAAGACATGGGTGAACGAAACCCAGCGAGCCGGCCCCTCCCACATTCCGCTTGCTCCGTGAAAGATTTCCCAAGATTATACCGCAGGTCGCAAATAAATCCAGTGCGCCGAGTTGCGGGATGCGCCAATTGAAAATCAGCCTTCCTGAGCACTTCACGCCGTGCATCCATCTTTGCGGATTTCTTTCCACGGTCGGTAGAGACTGATCCATAGCCAAAGGCCCAAAGAGGGCGACTTTGGTTGGCGCTTTCGCGCTTCACGTCATGCCTCCGCGTTCACAGATGCCCTTGCGTCCAGGTCGGCGAAGGTCGACCCATGGCCGAAGGCCCAGGGAAGACGACTGCAGTTGGGGCTACGTTGCAAAACTTGAACCAGCTCATAGAAGTGGCCTGCTTGACCCCAAACACTTTCTTTGCTTAGAGCATGTCTGAAAATGGGGGGCTTAACTTTTCCACTGCCCTACCCTTTAGGGCTTTTGAGGACCGAGGGGGCCACCTCTTCTCTCCCTCCCTGCGGCCAAAAGGCCACAGGGAGGGGAGAGGAGGGAGGGGCCTTTCCGTTGGGCTGACCTAACTCGCCGACTGGAATTTCCAGCTTTGCTCTTAGGTTTGACAATCTTACGGATCACCCTACAATAGGCAAGTGGGAACACCTGAAGACCCGGAACGCCGTCGGCCTTCCTCCATTCCACCCGAATGTCCGCCCGCTGTGAGAAGGAGGTGGACCATGACTTCGCAACGGCGATGGTTCCTTCTGGTCGCTTTGCTCCTGATCCCCGCTTTGCTCCTTGCCGCCTGCGCCCAGCCCGCTACGCCCGCCCCGGCGAAGAAGCTGGAGATCTTCTCCTGGTGGACGGCCGGTGGGGAGGCGGAGGGGCTGGAAGCGATGTTCACCGTTTACCGCCAGAAATACGCGGGCGTGGAAATCATCAACGCCACCGTCGCCGGTGGTGCTGGCGCTCAGGCGAAAGCAGTTCTGAAAACCCGCATGCTGGGCGGCGATCCGCCGGACTCCTTCCAGGTCCATGGCGGAGCGGAGTTGATCGACACCTGGGTGAAGACCGGCTATATGGAGGACATCACGGACCTGTGGAAGAGCGAGGGATGGATGGACAAGTTCCCCAAGCAGCTGATCGATCTGGTCAGCCACGAAGGGAAGATCTACTCCGTCCCCGTCAACGTCCACCGAGGCAACGTCCTCTGGTATAACAAAAAGATCTTCGATCAATACGGTCTCCAGCCTCCCACCACCTTCGATGAGTTCTTCCAGGTTGCCGAGGCGCTCAAGGCCAAAGGGGTGACCCCGCTGGCCCTGGGCGATAAACTGAAGTGGGAGGCCGCTCACCTTTTCGAGACGGTTCTGGCCGGAGTGCTGGGCGCGGAGAAATATCGTGGCCTGTGGAACGGCCAGACACCGTGGACCGGCCCGGAGGTGGCCAAGGCCTTCGAGATCTTCGGGCGGATGCTGGATTATGTGAATGAGGATCACGCGGCCCACACCTGGGATTCGGCCACCCAGCTGGTCCTGGACGGCAAGGCAGCCATGACCATCATGGGAGACTGGTCCCATGGGTATTTCCTCTCGAAGGGCGCCAAGCCGGGCG
>JAUQQB010000148.1 GCA_030550075.1 Chloroflexota bacterium
TCCTGCCCGTAGCCGATGCCATACCAGTAGAATTTGCGCACCAGAGCGCTTAAGCTTGCCGGGGGCGGATGTTCGACCCAAACATCGGGAACTAATATGAGCCGATATCCCAAACAACGCACCCGATAAAAGAGATCGGTGTCTTCCCCGGAGACCAGTTTCTCGCAAAAGCCCCCGGCCTCCTCATAAACAGCCCGACGCATAGCGCAGCACGTCGTCGTGATCAGCGAGTGGCCATAGCCCGATAAAGGCGGATTGGATTCCTCAGCGACCTTAGGGACGTGGTTTACGGTGCGAGGGATCTCGGTGGCCACCCGCTGCTGAAACCATGAAGCGTTCAGGGGCAGCACGCGCGCTGCGCCGGTTACCCCAATGGTCGAATCGAATAACAATGGCTGGACCAATTTCTCGATCAGGTTCACGCCCCCTGGGCGGGCATCGTCATCGATGAAGAGCAACACCTCGCTGCGGGTGGCAGCCACACCCAGTTGTCGGGCGCGTCCCACGGGCCGCACACCCCGGATCACCTGGATCTCATCGGGCGGCCAGGTTTGAGCCTTCAGCCTCTGGCGCAGTTCCTCCACATTTCCATTTAAGGTGGGAATGATCGCTGCAATGCGGGGGCGTTCCATCCACTCAACACTCCAGCGATGATATAACTGGTCTTCCACATTCAACGAACGATAACTCTTCAATGTTCAATCAGCACACTGGCCAATTGCTGGATCACGGATGGCGGATTGCCAGCCGGATCCGCCCTCTCGTGGATTCCCCATAAGACGCCCAGATAGGCCAGTCCCGCCAGCGCCAGTTTCAAAATGCGGACGCCAGATCCTCCATTCGGCAACACGAGTAAGGGAATCGCCAGGGCAAGCAGAGGGAGGGAAGGGCGGAGAATCTCTCGCGCGATCCCTTTGAATCCCTTCCATGAAGAGAAGCGAAAGAGCGCTGGGGAAATGGAAACCAGCGCCAACAGCGTGATGAAACCGGCAACCCACAGGGAGAAGGCCGCGCCCAGGGCCCCCCAACGGGGCACCCATCCAACCAGGACCAGCATCTGGGCAATCAGACCCAGACCAGCGGCCGCTGCGGGCTGACGCCAGCGGCCGGTGGCCTGGGCGACCCCATTCAGTAAAGTCACCAGCGCTAACAGCAAGCCTCCTCCGGCTGCCACCTGCAGGGAAGCGCTCGCCACCCGATATGGAGCCGGGAAGAAAAGGGACAGAACCGTCTCTGGCGCCAAGATCAGCGTCAACCCGGCTGGCAGGAGCAACCTCGTCCAGGCCTTGATGGCCATCGCTTTTCCATGCTCCCAGGCCTCCATCCCTCGCTGCTTTCCGGCACTGCCAGCGACATGGGAAAAGAGCACCACGGTCAGCGCCTGAGCGATGAAGATCGGCGTGCGAGCCAGGATGACCGCAGCCTGGTAGAAACCAGCCAACTGATCTCCCTGGCCCACTGGGGCAAGCAACTTGAGCCCCAGGAGATCCAAATTCATCATCAGGGCAGGACCCAAAACGCCTAAGAAGAGCGGGAAGGTGACCACGACCACCTGACGATCGAACCAGCCCTGGCCATGCCACAACCGGGCCGAGCGGACGATCCACAGGCTGTGAGCCAGGGCCGCCGCGGCGCCGAGGACGAAACCCGCCATCACGCCGGTAGCCCCGGTCCCGAGAGCGATCAGAACCAGCCCCCCAACCGCCTTGATGAAAACCTCCCCGATCAGGTTCACCGCGATGGCGTCAAAGCGGCACAGTCCCCGCGCGGCGCCGTTGACCACGGACCGGGCCGCCAGCAGGATGACGGTCAGCCCCACGAGGGGCACGATCGCTCGATAATGGGGCCCCAGGGGCAGCCAGTGGATGGCATAGGCGCCCCAAAGCCCGCCGGCCAGGAGCAATCCCAGGGTAGTGTTGGCAACCCATGCGGCCCGAAAGCGACGCCGGGTTTGATCATTCGTCCCCCGGGCGGCGATATCGTGAGCGGTAGTCCAGGCGAAACCGGAGCCCACGATCAACGCGAGCAGCAGCAATAAGGACTGGGCGACCCCTGCCTGGCCGAACTGCTCCGGGGGCAGAAGCCATCCCAGCGCCACGCTGAACGCATAATTGATGGCCGCCATCAGGAAGAAGGCGGCAAGCATGAAGACGCTATCTCGGATCATGGAGGTTCGTGCCTTATGAACAAAAGATCTTTTGGGGGCCGAGGGCCCCCGCCCTGGCCCCCCAAACCCCCAAATTGAAGGTGGATGGGGGCTGGCACCATGGGTTAGTAGTCCCGTCGGCAACACCGCGCGCAGTTCGGGAACAGCCCGCGTTCCCGTAGCTTCCGTCGAAACTCCCGCATTTTCTCTCCGTTCCATATCTTCTCAAAGCCATCTCGCACGATGTTGCCCACCACAATTTCGGGCAGACCCCAGCAAGCGGAGACATCGCCGTTGGGAAGGATCTGGATCTCCCGCCAGGGGGCCGTGCAACGCTGACGAGGGAAGGTGTAATTCAAATCTCCGTAATAGCCGGCCAGATGGTTCCATATCCCAGCCGGGTGGAAACGCACCGCCATGCCATTCATAGGATAATGGCGAATGGCTGCGATCTCTTCCTGTAGCCGTTTCAGGTCGATGCCGGCAGCCAAATTATGTTCGTAACCTTCCACGGAAGTCTGATTCGGCTCGATGCCGAACAAGTCATATAACACCTTGGCCTGACGGCGGGCGATCTCCTCGTTGGCGAACATCAATCCCTGGAACTCAATCTGGTCCACCCCTAACTCCTGGGCGATCGGGATCAGTTCCCGCAACCGGGTATAGTTGAGGTTTGAGATCACGCAGTTGATGGAAACGATGGGCCCCTGGCGCCCGGCCCGCCGCCGCGCCTCCAGCAGGGCCTGCACGTTCTTCATGGTCACCTGGAATCCCTTAGGGTGAACGCGCACCTCATTATGCACCTCTGGTGGACCGTCGATGGAAACCGTCACCCAGTCGATCCCTGAGTCCACGAGCTCATCTGCAAAACGGGCCAGGAAGAAGCCATTCGTGTTGACCGCACAGGTTAGCCCTTTCTTCTTGATATAACGGATTAGGTCCACAGCCCCTCGATACAAAAAGGGCTCGCCGCCGACCAGCTGGATGTGCGGCTTGAAGAAGGCCACCTGATCCACAATCTCCTTCCACTGATCGAGGCTTAGTTCGTTCGGAAAGACGAAGGGGGCCAGCAAATCCCGTTCGGAGCCTTGTTCATAGAGAAAGCACATGCGGCAGCGCAGGTTGCAACGATAGGTCAGGATCGCGGTAACGAAGTTGGGATAGAAGCTGTAGCCGTCCAGGAATCGGTAATCCACTTGGGCCAACGCGCGAAGCGTGTTCTTTAACTCTCGCCAGACGTAGCCTGGGCTGTGAAAAGCTCGCCGGATTCGAACGCGCCAGCAGGCGATTTGATGTTGAACCTCAACTTTCAGTGATTCTCCGATCATCGCTATCCTCCCCTCCTTTCCCCGGATGGAAGTTCAGCATTTAAGATGCGACCAGGTCCGGCCTTCAACGGCGCTTGCGCGTATTTCAGCCCCTGGACCCCGCCTATAATTTCCTTTTGCGCATTAACCGTTCTCGCAAAAACCCGTTCGTAGCCGAAGGCGCATCGCTCCCATGAATAGAGGCTTGCTTTCGCCTGGGCTAAACGCGCCATGTGCACCCGCAAGGGCCCGTCCGCCTGCAGTCGGGTCAGAATATCCCGAAGGGCTCGAACGTCTCCGGGAGGAAACGTGAATCCCTCGTTGCCCACCACATCCGCCACGCCGGGCAGATGGGAAGCGACCGGCACACAGCCGGCCGCCATTCCCTCCAGCAGGGCGATGCCGAAAGCCTCGGAACGGGTTATCGAAGGCAGAACGATGACGTGCGCCGCTTGCAATCGACAGATTACCTCCTCATCCGGAAGGGAGCCGAAGAAGGTCACATTTTGCAATCCGAAAGCCTGGGCCTGTCGGCGGCATGCCTCCGCACAATGACCATCCCCGATGATCCATAAGCGTATATCGGTGAGCCCGGCGCAAGCCTTCAGCAAAACGGTCAGGCCCTTATAGGGTCGAATCTGTCCCAGGAAGACGACCGTGAAGGGTCCGGGTTTGTTCACCGGGGCGGCGAATCGTTCATAATCCACGCCCCACGGAATCACGGAAAGCTTCTCCGGTGGAACGAAGCGTCCCAGACGCTGGGCGTAAGAAGGCGTAGTGACCACGACATGATCGGCCAGGCGTGCCAGCCGCTCCTGGATGGCATTGTAGAGCCATGCGAAGGGCAAAAAGAGGCCATGGCGCAGATCCACCGGAGCATGATAAGTGTAAACCAGCGATGGCCGTGATCCATCCAGGCCCCGCAGGCCCCGTAGCAAAAAGACATCGCTGAACGTCGGCACAGGTCCGTGTAGATGAACCACCTCATACTGAACGAAACGTCGCTTCAGGCCAGGCAGCAGAAGTGGCATAGAGGAGAGTCGGAGCTCCCCGCGCTCGAAGCGCGGGATATCCGCGATGGAGAGAATGTCGACCTCATGACCATGGGCCCGCAACCCAGCGCTCAACTTTTCCGCTACGCGCGCCACGCCGCTTCGGATCGGCGGTGCCTCTGAAATCACCATCAAAATTTTCATAACGCCCCCTCTATCACTTTGTCCATCATCGGGAAGGGGCCATCCACCCTCTCCGTCGGCCCCAACTTCCCAAAGCCTCAATTCATAACTGTTCAGAGCACGATATACGGAGCGTGGATTTCGTTTACCTCCTTTCACCTATTTAGTCGGCAATAGGGGTAGGAAGGTTACGGGGCGCTCCCCTCAAGGACTTTCTCTTCATTGCGAGCTCCAGCAATCGTTATACTTGGCGGAAGGGGATGTTTGGTTAAGATCGCCCTAAAAGGGTGTTAAGGGAGGATTAAATCCCACGAAATCATGCCGGGAACAGGTAGTGACTGGGCTTCGATGGGGATTGTATTCCTATCGGAGCGAATAGGAGCGTGGTTTGAAGTTGTCGGTGGGAGAGACCCTGGGCGGCCCTCCCTGCTTACCAAAGCTACATGAGGGCTCCATAGAGGCATACATCGGGTTACTTTGGGGATGGAACCACGCGCTAGAGATGCCCAGCTCCGCCCCCAAAGTATTTTGGCTCTCCAGGATTTGTGGGGTGATCTTGTGCTGCGCCCGGCAGAAGCCGATGGGGCCAAAGTCCTCGCCTGTCATGATTGAGGGCTGCGGGGAGGGGGGAGAAGAAGATCTTTCGGGAGTTAGGGCGGGACCAAAGGCCCCGCCCTAACTCTATCAGCCCCATGGTTAATAAATGGTTAATAATAGGCATAAAAGCCCCGCCCGCTCTTGCGGCCCAGCCATCCGGCGGCGACCATCCGGCGGAGCAACGGCGGGGCGGCATAGCGGGGATCCTTGAACTCCTCGAACATCGCATCGGCGATGAACAGCAACGTGTCCAGCCCCACGAAATCCATGAGGGTGAAGGGGCCCATCGGATGGTTCAGGCCCAGCTTGATGGCGGTGTCAATATCCTCCATGGTCGCGACCCCTTCCTCCAGGAGCCGGATGGCATCCAGGAGGTAGGGGATCAACAGGCGGTTAACGATGAAGCCCGGGCGATCCTTCGAGAGCACCACCGTTTTGTTCAGGCGCTCCGCCAGGGCCCGGCCCAGGGCCACGGTTTCTTCGGAGGTCTGCAGCCCCACCACGATCTCCAGCAGAGGCATTACGGGAACCGGATTGAAGAAGTGGAAACCGATCACCTTCCCCGGACGCCGGGTGACGCTTCCCAGCTCGGTGATGGAGAGGGATGAGGTGTTGCTGGCCAGGATGGCATGGGGTGGGCAGATTCGATCGAGCTCTGCGAAGACTTCCTTCTTGGTGTTCATGTTTTCAATGACCGCTTCGATAACCAGATCGCAGGCCGCGAAGTCCGCCATATTCACCGTGCCCCGGATGCGGCTCCAGGCCGCTTCCATATCGAAAGCGCTCAGTTTCCCCCGTTCCACGGCCTTCGCCATGGAGGCCCGGATGCGATCGAGCCCTTTGCGGAGGAGCTCCTCGTTGACCTCCCGGACGATGACCTGGAAGCCGGCGCGGGCGCATACCTCCGCGATCCCGGAGCCCATCAAGCCGCAACCAACCACTCCGATGGTTCGCACATCATGGATGTTCATGGCGTCCCCCTGAAGGAGATAGACGGTTGCCTGGTTCCGACAAATCCCTCAGCGCAATGAGGCAACAGGCCCCAGTCCGACGGGCCCTCTACTCCACCTCCACCGCCATCGCCACCGCCTCGCCGCCCCCCAGACACAGGGTCGCGATGCCCCGACGCAACCCGCGGTCCCGCAGGGCATAAATCAGAGTGACCAGGATCCGGGCCCCGCTGGCGCCCACGGGATGGCCCAGGGCGATCGCCCCTCCGTTCACATTCACTTTGCTCCAGTCCCACCGATACCCCTGGCGCTCCATAGCCCGGGCATCCGCCAGAACCTGGGCGGCGAAGGCCTCATTGATTTCGATGAGATCCACCTCTTCCCAGCGCCAGCCGACCCGCTCCAGCAGGCGGGGGATGGCCTTCGCCGGCGCATAGAACAGCCACTGGGGATCGACCGCCGCCTGCGCGTAGCCCACGATCCGGGCCAGCGGCGGGATCCCCAGCGCGTCCGCCTTCGCCCGGCTCATCACCACCACCGCGGCCGCGCCGTCGTTCAGACCCGGGGAATTACCGGCCGTTACCCGCCCGTTCGGCCGGAAAACCGGCTTGAGCCGGGCCAGGGCCTCCATGGAAGTGTCGCGTCGGGGCCCTTCATCTGTATCCACCACCCGCGTTCCTCCCCTACCGTCCGGCACCTCCACCGGCACGATCTCCGCCCGGAACCGGCCCGCGTCGATGGCCGCGACCGCCTTGCAATGGCTTTCCAGGGCGAAGGCGTCCATTTCCTCCCGGGTGACCTCGAACTGATCGGCGATGAACTCCGCCAGCTCCCCCATCAGCACCTGGTTGAACGGACAGCGCAGCCCA
>JAUQQB010000149.1 GCA_030550075.1 Chloroflexota bacterium
GGAGGTTGCCCAGGCGCTCGTCATACATCCGCCCGGTGATCTTGGGGAACCAGTAGTAGAGCCCGGCCACTAAAGCGAAGAGCATCCCGCCCAGGATCGTATAGTGGAAGTGGCCAACCACGAAATAAGTGTCCTGGAGATGAAGATCCGTTGGGACGTCGGCCAGAAAGATCCCCGTAACCCCTCCGATGAGGAAGTTCGCCAGAAACATCAAGGCGACCACCATGGGGGTTCGTAACCAGAGCCGCCCCTGCCAAATCGTCCCCAGGGCGGAGAGGAACACCAAGCCGGTCGGCACGGAAATCAACTCGGTGGTAATCATAAAGGGGGCATGGAGGAAGGAAGGCATGCCGCTGGTGAACATGTGGTGAGCCCATACGAGGAAGCTAAGTCCTACGATCCCGAAGAACCCGCCCACGGCCCAACGGTAGGCAAAGAGTGGCTTACGGGCAAAATGAGGAAGGATCTCCAGGATGACTCCAAAACCTGGGACGATCATGATGTAAACGGCCGGATGGGAATAAAACCAGAAGATGTGTTGATAGAATAAAGGATTCCCGCCTCGCGCTGTCTCGAAGAATCCGGTGCCGACCACCCGATCCAGGAGGACCATCAGCAGGGCGACCGCGACGAACTGGGTTGCGATCAGGCTCAGGATTGAGGTGGCGAAGATCGACCAGACGAAGATGGGAAGCCGGCCCCAGGTCATGCCCGGCGCTCGCAGGAAGGTGATGGTGGTCAGGAAGTTTACCCCGCCCAGGATGGAAGAGAGGCCCACGCTGATAAACGCCAAAATAAACAGCACCTGGCCGCTGGCGTTGAGCTCGCTCAGGGGTGGGTAGGCGGTCCACCCGCTATCGAAGCCGCCCAACCAGGGCGAGCTGAGTAGCGCCAGGGCGGCAGGCGGCACCAGCCAGTAGCTCAGGGCGTTCAGACGCGGGAAGGCCATATCCCGGGCCCCGATCATGAGGGGCACCAGATAGTTCCCTAACCCGCCGATGAGGGTGGACACCGCCACGGCGATCATCATAATCCCATGCAGGCTCATCACCGTGTTATATTGGTCGCGATTGAAAAGTTGAAGGCCAGGTTGCATCAGCTCGATCCGCATGAGCATCGCCAGCAGGCCGCCCACGAGCAATATCCCCAGGAAGGTGACCAAATATTGGACCCCGATCACCTTATGATCCGTGGTAAAACGGAAGTAGCGCGCCCATCCATGGGTTTCCTCCCGCTGAGCGGGTTGCCCCAGCCATTCTCGAGCCCAGACCTCCCACATCCCCACGCCCAGCAGCCAGCCGATCACGCCCAGCGCATATCCCACGGCCAAAGCGGGCTCTGAGGTTAACCCTCGGCCGCTAAGGATGGCGATGAGCCCTGCGCCAATCAGGTAACCGATGCATCCCCCAAGCAATCCTCGCCCCAGGGGAAGAAATGCCTTCATCTATGCCTCCTTTGGCCTAAGGGGTCATCGGTATTACTTCTGCTTCTGCCGTTGCTGATCCACCCAGGCCGCGAATTGATCCGAAGAGACCACCTCTACTGTGGCCTCCATCCGGGAATGGCCGGTTCCGCATAACTCCGCGCACTGCACGCGCAGGGTGGGTTCGATATCCGTCCGCCCTGGCTCGCTGGGGGTAAGCGTGAGAGAGGTCGTATATCCGGGGACCGCATCCATTTTCATGCGAAAGGCTGGGATCCAGAAGGAGTGAAGCACATCCTCAGAGGTGAGCTCGAACCGAACTGGACGGCCCAGAGGAAGGACCAGCCGATCTTTCGACTGGATTTGATACTGAGGATAGTTGAATGTCCAGGACCACTGACGGGCCTGGACTTGCACGATCAGCGGCCCCTCGACAGTGGGGGGAAGGCGGAATCCGAGCGCTTGACAGAATGCAATCACAGGGGAAGGAAGCGGGAAACTCAGTTGGAGTAACCCCTGAAGGCCAGGTTGGACTGCCAGGGAAAGGGCCAGGAGGGAAGTCACCACCAGCCACGCCAGAGACCCTGGGGCATGGCCGAAAACCGGTGGGCCATCTTCTGGAGGATCCCCTGCTACCCGGAAACGGAGCAGGCTATAAAGCAAAATACTGAGGACGAAGGCGAAGACAGGCGTCCCGATGATCCACAAATACCGAAAGGCCTCATCCACCACCTGGGCCTCTACGGCCATCGCCGGTGGAAAAGGCAACTGAAAAACCATTGCCTCCCCTAAGGCGGTCAGGACCAGCCAGAGGATCAGCACCCGAAGGGCGTCGCCCATCGCTTCCTCACTTTTCAACAATCAACGTGCCGTGCATCCCTTCCTCATAGTGAACCCCGTCCTCTGCAAAGCAGCCCATCTCCCATTGCACAACTTGATCGGTCGTGGGCGCGGTGAAGACCACCGTAGCCTTGCCGCCCGGCTCCAGAAACACCACAAAACCGTGCGGGATCTCTTCCTCTTCCACCTCAAACTTCTCACCACTGATCTGGGGGCGCGGAAGATTGGCAAAGAAACTTTCCTGATACCCTGCCGGCTTACCATCCTCCTGGATTACATTCCGGCCGATAAACAATTCATGCTCCTTTTTGCCTTCGTTGACCAGGACGAGACGAACTTCCTGGCCCGCTTTAATTCGGATGGTGCCCGGGTCGAATTTGTATTCGTTCATGACAATCCGGATCTCCCCGGGAGGACCTGCAGGCCGTGCGCATGCCGCCAGTGCCCCGCATACTGCAAAGGCAAAGATCAATCCCCCTAACAACCGTTCCCATCGGGCCATTGGGAGCTCTCCTTGATGTGAGATCAGGAGTAAGGACACAAATATTATGTCGTAAGGGTGAGAGCGGGGGTTTAGCCTTAAGGAGAATAGGAGGATCACATAAGGGATAAAAAGGGGATATGAATTGGGATAATCACTCAGAGCCCGAGGCGACGGGCTTGAAGGATGAGCTCCGCCCGGTTGCGTACGCCCAGTTTGCCCCGCAGACGCCGAATGTAAAACTTCACTGTGGGGAGGGATAGGTTCAAATGGGATGCGATCTCCTTATTGCTGAGCCCGCGGGCCAAGAGCTTCAGGATCTCTCGCTCCTGAGGGTTCAGCAGCGGGGGAGAGGTCACCGGGGAGGTAGGCAGCCCGGCCAACCAGGCCAGCACACGGGGAGTAAGAGAGGGATCCAGGATCGCTTTGCCGGCTGCGACGTGCCGAATGGCGATGATCACTTCCTCAATGGTGGCATCCTTCAAGAGGTAGCCGTGGGCGCCGGCCGCAATCGCGCCCCATAGATCCTCATCCTGATCGGATACGGTGAGCATAATCACCCGGGTCTCCGGGCACCGCCGCAGGATCTCTCGCGTCGCCATCACGCCGCCGCCGGGCATCCGCACATCCATCAGCACCACATGGGGGCGATGCCGGACGGCCAGCTCGATGGCCTCCTGGGCATCCCGGGCCTCGGTGACGACCTGGAGGTCCGGCTCTTCATTCAGCAGGCTGACGAGGCCCTCCCGGAAGAGGGTGTGATCATCCGCCAGCATGATCGTGATCGGCTTCATTTCCAGACTCCGAACGCTTCAACCCTTTGTAAAGAGGCTTTAAAGATTCTTTAGCCCTCTCCCCACAGCCCTCTGGATGGTGGGGAGAGACCAAGAAGATGGGGCAATTGCCTGTCAAATTATCCAATCAGTCTATTATGTTATATTTTCCAACCCGCTCGGAGAGATTGACATGTGGGTCTTCTCTCGAGGCCACCGGAGGCGAACATGAGTCCCTTGACCCCGCGCGCTTCGGATCTCCAGGGCTCCGCCCAGACGCTCCGCGCGTTCCTGCATCATCCGGAGGCCGAAACCGCCCAGAGAGGGAGCGCCTGGATCAAAGCCAATCCCGTCGTCAGCGATCTCTAAGATAATCTCTCCATGCTCATGCTGGAGCAGCAAGCGGATGTGTCGGGCGTGGGCATGCCGATAAGCGTTTGTCAGGGCCTCCTGGGTGATCCGCAGAAGATGAGCCTCCTCCCATGGGGTGAGAGGAGGCAAATCCCCGATCTCCATTTCGATTTCTGCTTCTCCATGAATGCGCATGGAGGCAATCAGGCGTTGCAGAGCCTCAGCGAAGGTTTCCCCGGGCCTTCGGGCCGTTCTCAGGCCTTCCAGCACGAGGCGAACCTCTGTGTAGAGATCCCGAAGATCCTCGCGCAGCTCTCGCAGCAGTGAAGGCAGTCGAGGGTCGTCTTTCGAACGACCCCATATTCGCTCTGCCTTCTGGGCTTTCAGGTGTAGGTAAGCTAAATGCTGAGCGATATCGTCGTGGAGCTCGCGGGCCAGACGGCGGCGTTCCTCCCAGAGAACCGCCTGGACCCAATGTTGGGTCTGCCGGGCTTGATCGAGCCAGCGAGCCATGGCCTGGGCAGTCGCCTGAGCCAGCCGTTGCTCCAGGGAGGAGAGGACCTGTCGCGTCGGATGACCTAACAGAAGCCCTCCCCGAAGCCCACTATCTATCCGCACCGGAACCCAATGGATCCAGCCCCAGGGGGTGAAGCAAGCTTCTACGGAATCAGCTGACCTGAGAAGATCTTCAGTCAACTCCAGGACAGAGGACACGGTCGAGGGCAAATTCCACTCGGCCACCACTCGGGGGATTGGATCCTCTAATAAAAGCATGGCGCCCCATGCCATGCGGCATCCTTCCACCACCTGTCGGAGCGGGTGGAGCAGGGCATTTTCGGGGGAAACGAGGACAGGGGCGAGGCGCTCGATTTCCGAACGGATGGTCGTTTCCCATAAGGTCATCCGAGCAGCGGCCACCGCCGGGGCGATCTCCCCGGCCAGGCTCTGAAGGAGCTCGTATCGATCCTGAGGAAGCAGCCCATCGTCCCGATACAAGGTCAGGAAGCCAACCGTTTGATCCCCATAGGCTAAGTGCAGACATACCACAGAGGTCAACCCAGCTGCTCGCGCAGGAGCAGCTGGCAACAGCGGGCAGTCCTTCCCAACGCGGGCGGAGCGGGGCTCGCATCGCATGCAGCGAGAGAAAATCTTGGGCTGCATCAGTTGAAGCTGCAAAGCTTCTCGCATGGTCTCCGGGATCCCTCGCTCCCCTGCCAGGACCAAGCGCCCAATCGTGGAATCCCAGTGCAGGAAGATGCCGGCCCTGGCCTCCGCTGCCTCCAGGGCGAGATCCAGGACGGATTCGATCATCGTTGACCAATTCGCTGAGGCGGCCAGCTCCCGGCTGGCCCGGTAGAGGAAGATCAACCGGGAACGTTCCTGTTCCAGCGCCGCCCGGCTTTCGGCCAGCGCCTGCATACTGACGGCCATCGTTCGGGCGATCTGTCCCCATTCGCTTGGAGAGCGAATGGGAAACTCCAGCTCCAGATGCCCTTGATGGATCGCCGTCAGCGCATGGAGCAGCCGGCGCAGAGGATGGAGCACCCATCGTTGAAGGGCCAAGAGGATGACGGTCAGAGAGAAAGCGCTCAGGATCAGAAACAGTCCCACCCGGCGGATAATCAAAGAAGCAAAGTAGCTCTCCAGCTGAGGCAGGGGCTCCGCCAGATGGAGCCAATCCCCTCCCGAAGCCGCGACGGTACAGGACGCGACCCAGGTTGACCCATGGCGCATAACCTGAAAGAAGGGAAGGGCCTCTGGGCGGCCTGCGCTGGGAATTGGGAGGTCCATTTGGTTGAAGGTGGGGGTATTGCTCCAGCGTACCGACCCCTCGGGGCTTAACAGGAAGATTTGATGAGGGGCACCGTAGCGATCCACGCGATTCAGCACCTCCGCCAGATCCGCGAGCCAATGAGGCTGAACAGGGTCTGAAAGGAGGACAGCAATGCTCTCTGCTTCTTCGCAGAGGTGCCGTTGAATTTCCTTGAAGAAGAAACGATGTTGCTCCCGGATATCCAGGCCAAGGAGGATGAGCATGCCCAGCAGTATACTCCCGATGAGGAGGGCGAAGCGCTCCCTTAACCCCAGATCCTTCAGCCGATGGATCTTGGATAAAAGCCAATCAAACTGAACTTTGGAAGATAGTACGGCTTTCTGTTTAAGCTTTCCACCCAGGCTGGACAAGCTCTTTCTCCTTTTCTTCTACTCAAGGCCTTTCGAGCCTCCGGGAGGGGGAAAGATGTAATGTTGCCCTGAAATCACCCTATTATATATGTTACTCCTGATTTACCAACAAAACCTTGAGGAGTTACCTAAGGTGTCCCAAATCGGCGGCTTCCCTAACTTCCAAAAATCTTTCTTTGAAAGAGGGGAGAACTCATGCGGGGATTGCTGGAACGCCTCGAATCCACCTTAAAGGATTTGCAATGGGCCGTCGCGCAGATCCCACCGGAGCGAGAGGGGCGATGCCCCCCGCCGGCTCTGGGTGATTGGTCCGTCCGGCGGATCCTCTATCATCTCTGGTTTTATGAACACCACATCGCCCTCCCTCAGATGCGCTACGCCCTGGGCCTTCAGGGCCCTCTCCATCCCGGTGATGTGCCGGATGAGGATCGGAGCTGGCCCCGCGAGGTTCCTGCCGCGACGTGGCTTGACCGTCTGACAGAGGTCCGGCGTGAGGCTCTGGCGCTGGTCCATTCCATCCCGGCGGAGGCCTGGAGCCGGCCCATATCGGGAACGGTATGGGGGACCCGGACGCTGGCCTGGATCGTCACCAAGACGCTCCAGCACACCTACGAGCATATGACGACGATCCTCCAGATCGCCCTCTTCTGGGAAATGGCGGCGGCCTTCGAGCCTCGGTGGGAGTTTGAGTGAGCAGAGGTAGGACAACTGCTCGCAGTTGTCCTACTTTTGCTCCAGGAACGCGAGGGACTCCTTGGCCTCCGGTAGCCTCAGCTCGAAGATAATGGGCCCGGCGAACCCATGGGCTTCCAGAGTCCGGAGAAGCTCCCCCACCGGGACTTCCCCCCAGCCCAGGGGAAGATGATCCGCCCAGGCGACCGAGCCATCGGGCCGCTGGCGATAATAGCCATCATGAAGGTGCACCTCCGCCAGACGAGGGAGACAGCGCTCCAGGACCTCCTGGAAGGAGAAGGGTCCGGGC
>JAUQQB010000150.1 GCA_030550075.1 Chloroflexota bacterium
GGCGCCCCGCTCCGCCCCCAAAGCCCCCATGGGAAACGAACGGCGTAAGTCCTATCATGCAATCGGTCTGCGGGGTTTAGGCACCCTGCACATCCTCCCGCGCCTTGAGGTCGATCACTCGCCTCTCTCGCTCGGCCGGCTCCGTGCGGGGGGCCTCCAGCATCGGAAATTCCGGCTCGGTACCAGGCATTACCGATTGGCCCCGGAAGTATCCGCCTTCATCAATGACCAGGGAGCCCGCATTGATCTCCCCCCATACCTTCCCAGTGGAGAGGATCTCCACCCGGCCGGAGGCTTGAATTTTCCCGATGATCATGCCGGCCACCGAAACATTGGTGGCGCGCACCTCCGCCCGGACCCGCGCATTTTCCCCGATGATCAGGTTGCCGCTGATCTCCATCGAGCCTTCGAAGATGCCCTCCACCCGGATGGTGCCATCGCCCTGCAATATGCCTTTCATCACACAGGTCGGACCCAGCACAGTCTCCATTGGCGCGCCTGGACTCACCGGTTTGGGCGCGGCTGGCACCTTCTCCGGTTTCGATCGTCCGAACATTGTTCGCCTCCTCACGAGTGAATATACTCTACTATAGAGAAAACCGTTCGGGTCTGTCAAAAGGGGTAGGATCCCAGCCGACTTCCCCCTCCCCATAGCCCCCTGGGCTGTAGGGAGAGGGAAGAAGGGGGGAGGGGTCCCTTTCACCCTCTGAACAGAGAACCGGCTTTTCGCACACCCTCTTAGGCAATGGAGAATTCCGACCGTCCAATTGACCGAGGAAGGACGAACCGCCCTATTCCCCTACCCCTTTTTACGGCTGAAGAGCTGTGGGAAGGTAAAAAGAGCTGAACCGGGACCGAAAAAGCTTCTGGCCCGGTCATCGAAAACCTCAGGTCATAGAAGGTCGATAATGAACGCGCGCCCTTCTTTCCTCGCTCGATCCAGAGGGATATCCCGTATCGGGCAGGGTCCCAGATCTCCCCTGCTTTCGGGATCGTATGGCCATTGAAACGCCCGGGGTTCGGAAAGAAGGAGGGCGCTATGTATAGCGTGGCCATCCTGGCCGGTGGTCAGAGCCGCCGGATGGGACGCAATAAAGCTTTCCTGGAGTGGAAGGGACGTCCGCTGATCGTTGATCTGGTGGAGCGCTTTCACTCGGTCTCTGACGATGTGATCCTCATTGCCCCGAACGTGAAGCCTTTTCAAACCCTCCGCGTCCGCCTGGTTTCAGATCCCTCGCCTCCAATTGGCCCTCTGGGAGGACTATGGGCGGGACTGCTAAGCGCCCGCCATGAGTGGGTTTTCGCCGCCGCCTGTGATATGCCCCTGCTGGATCCGCAAATGGCGCAATGGATGTTTGAACAACATGCAGGAGCGGACGCGGTCGTCCTGGTCGATGAGCAGGGGCGCCCCGAGCCGTTGCATGCCCTGTATCGGGTCTCCTGTCTCAATGCCATCGCTACGGCCCTGGCCTGCGGGCAACGGGCGATGATCGCCTTCTATCCCGCCGTCCGGGTGCGCTATCTTTCGCCATCGCTGTGGCGCTCGCAGGACCCTGAAGGTCGTTCCTGGCGGAATATCAATACCCCGGAGGATTGGAGGCGGCTCCTGCGGGAGGCGGGGGGATGAGCGGGCTGGGGACAGCGGCCTTTGCTCGCCGTTGCCGGCCCGATGATCAAAGCCGCATCCTCGCATACGCCAGCGCGCCCAGCAGTCCTACATCGTCTCCTAGGGCGGCCCGGACAATCGGCGTGATGTAATCGGGGGTCATGGCGCGCTCTCGAGCATAGGCGCGGATTTTTTCCAGGAACCAGTCTCCGGTCTTCATCACCCCACCGCCCAGGATGATCAGGGTGGGGTTGAAGATGTGCCAGAAGGTGGCGATTCCGACCCCCAGGTAAAACGCCGCCCGATCCATAATGACGCTCGCGACCGGATCTCCCCGGGTGGCTGCCTCGGCCACATCGGCCGCTGTCACCGCCGGGGGATCCGGCCAGGGAACCGGATCGCCCCGCGCCCACGCCTCCCGGGCCATTCGAGCAATGGCTGTCCCGGAAGCCATCGCCTCCAGACACCCAGTTTGCCCACAGCCGCAGCGCGGTCCGTTCCGGGCTTCCACCACGATATGTCCCAATTCCGCCCCCAACCCGTGAGCACCTTCCAGCAACATGCCATGAGTGATTACCCCACCCCCAATGCCCGTGCTGATGGTCAGATATACCAGATGCTCATGACCACGACCGGCTCCGTACTGCCATTCCCCCAGGGCCGCCAGGTTGGCATCGTTGCCGACGAAGCACGGCACGCGAAACTGCTCCCAGAGGCGATCCGCCAGGGGGACATTCTCCCATCCCAGGTTGGGCGCGGTAAGCACCACACCGGTGCGCGGATCCAACGGACCGGGAACGCCCACCCCCATAGCTTCCACCGATTCATCCGTCGGCCACACCTCCTGGATTGCGCTGATAATCCGGGCGATCACCGCCTCCACCCCCTCTTCCGGCCGGGTGGGGCAACCGACCCGGGCCAGAATCCGCCCATCCGCATCACATCGGGCGGCCCGGATGTTTGTCCCTCCAAGATCCACAGCGATGTAGCTCATGAAGCCCTCCTGATCTCCCGCTGGGATTTGGACAAGCGCACCGCACACTTCCTTGCCCAAGCCTTCCCCTCATGCTGGGTAAGCCCTCTCCTCTCCCTCTCTCCACGGCCCCTCGGATCGCAGAGAGAGGGATGTTACGCTTGGTGATAGGCCGGAGGTCTCTGACGTCCGACCAGCCCCGGGATGCCCACTTTCTCCCTATCCTGGGGCCGCTCAGCCCTTCGGCGTCTTGAGATGAATGAGACGATAGCGACGCGGCGGGATATAACAACGGCCCCCACCGGGAACCGCCTGTGCAGCCAGCATCCGCAGGCCTTCTGCGGTTGCCTCGCAAACCTGATTCGGTCGAGGATCCTCCAGATAGCGCCGCATCGCCTCATATCCTGCCTCCAGCATCTGCGCGGTCTTCGAGAAATCCAGAAACGAGATCTCTCGAAAGGCCGTCAGGCAAATGTGATGGATCGTCACCGGCGATTGCAACGCGTCATATAAATCGTCGAGGGTCTGCTCGCTTAAGAGGGTCTGATAAGCGGTCATCGCGATCTCCACCAGCCCATGCCGCGGCGGGAGGACCTGGGGGCTGAAGCTCAGGTCGAGCACATACAGCTCCTCGGCGCCCTTCTCGATGGCGATGGTGATGGGCACCACAGCTACCACTCCCCCATCCACCAGCTGCATATTCCGAAAGCGCACCGGCGGATGGATCACGGGGACGCTCGCACTGGCCAGGACCGCTTCCAACAACGGCGCGGAGGGATCCTCGCCAAAGAGAAAGAGGCGCTGCGTGCGCAAGTCCGCCGCGGTGACGTAGCAGGGCCGCCGAAGATCCCCGAAGGTGCGGATGCCGGGTGGAAGATGGGCTTGCAGAACCCGGCGCAACCCGGAGCTATCGAACAGGCTGTCCTGATGCTTCAAAATACGCCAGAGGATCGTGCAGAGATTGCCAGGATAGATGTCCGTGCGACGAACGCGGCGCCAAGCGGCCGCCAGGCGCTCCACGCCGTCCGGTGTCGGATCTACGGCGAAAGCCACCGCGTTGATGGCCCCCGCCGAGGTCCCGACCAGGAAATCCGGCTCAAGCCCGCGCTCCAGCAGTGCCTTCAAGGCACCCACATGAAGCGGGCCGCGGTTGCCGCCTCCGCTCAATACAAATGCCCGTCGCGTCACGTCTGCCTCTTCCAGGACCAGAGTTCTGATGAAATCGCCATCGGTGATGCTTTCAGGAGACGCGCTGTCCTTCTCGCCGGGAACCGAAAGCGCTCCATAGCCTCTCGACGACCTCATACCAGCGCCGGGCGGCAGCCTCCCAGGTAAATGGACGGGCGCGCTCCTGACCCGCCGCTTGCAAGGCGGCCCGCCGCTCCGGATCTTCCAGCACGATGCGGAGCCCTCGCACAATGTCCTCCACGGACTCCGGGTCCACCTGCACTCCCGCTTCGCCCACTACCTCCGGTAACGAGGACGTCCGTGAGGCCACCACAGGGGTCCCGCAGGCCATCGCCTCCAGCGCGGGCAGGCCGAAGCCTTCATAGCGGGAAATCATCGCAAAGGCCAGGGCTGCGGAATAGAGAACCGGCAGGTCCTCATCCGCCACGAAGCCCAGCCAGTGAATTCGCTCGGCCAGCCCGGAACGACGAATGGCCTCGAAGGTCCCCTCCGCCTTCCATCCCTTCTCCCCCACGATCACCAGATGTCCATCTGGAAAGATCCCCTCCCGAACCAGCGCAGTGAAGGCCTCAATCAGGCGGGGATAGTTCTTGCGCGGCTGCACGGTTCCCACCGTGAGGATGAAAGGCCAGGGCCCCAGCCCGTAGCGCGCCCGGACCCGGGCCTGTTGCTCCGGGTCCTCCATCGGGCGGAAGTGGGGCTCGACCCCGCTGTAGAGCACCGTAACCCGCTCCGCAGGTACTCCCCAGAGGCGGACAAGATCCTGACGGGTGGATTCGGAGTCGGCCAGGATATGGGACGCCCGCCGCACCGCGCGTGGCACGTTCCGCCGGAGGTAGGCCACAAGGGGTTCTGGAAGCGTCTCCGGCATGATCTCGAAGGAGAGATCGTGCACGGTCAGCAGGGTCAGCCGTCCAGGGAGCGTAGGGGGAAGCAGAAAGTCGGGGGAATAGATGAGGTCCGCTGGTCCTGTGAAGGCCTCCAGCGGGATTGGCACGTGCAGTCGATGCCAGAGCCAGACCATTCCCCTCTCCGGTAAGGGAGCAGAGTGCAGGCGGACGTAAGGGACGTCCGCCCAGGTTGGGGGAAATCGGGCTGGACCCGCGTAGAACAGCGTGTAGCAATGCTCCGGGAACATCTTCAGGATCGCGCGGGTCAGCTCCCGGGCATAGCGCCCGATCCCTGCCCCTTGACGAACCGCGGCGGTGATGTCGATGAGGATGTGGGCCATCCCGTCGTTCCTCACTTTGGGAACACTTATAACGGGCACTTCGCTTCGCTACATGTCCTGTTACGAATGGGGCTCTCTTCGTTCGTAGTAGGGCACGTGAGTGCCCCTTCGTTTTGTGAACACCTATGACGGGCACTTCGCTTCGCTTCGTGCCCTACTACAAACAAAGGGCTTTTCCTGTTCGTAGTCGGGCACGTCAGTGCCCGTTGTCTTTTTGTGAACACCTATGACGGGCACTCCGCTTCGCTCCGTGCTCGACTACAAACAGGGCTTTTCGTTCGTAGTAGGGCACGTCAGTGCCCGTCCTCTTTTTGGGAACGCCCGGAACGGGCACTTCGCTTCGTGCCCGACTACAAACAAAGGGCTTTTCCTGTTCGTAGTCGGGCACGTCAGTGCCCGTCCTCTTTTTGGGAACGCCCGGAACGGGCACTCCGCTTCGCTCCGTGCCCTACTACAAACAAAGGGCTTTTCCTGTTCGTAGTCGGGCACGTGAGTGTCCGTTCGCTTTTCGGGAACGCTGAAGGGGCGCTCCGCGCCTGGCCACCCACAAAGGGTTATGGGTTTGGGGGCGCGCCCCCAAATCTATCATTTCCTTTGCCAGACCGCGTGATCACCAGCAGATTCGCAGGCAACCGAATTATAATCATACCCAGCCGCTGGCATTTATACGAGGGAGGGTATCATGACGCTCCGGGTCATTCGGGGAGGCCAGCAGGGGGAATGGGAGGATATCGATCTCGAGCAGGGAATCATCGTGATCCACTCCAGGGCGACGGGTCTGTTAGAGGCTTCCGATGTGGACGGGTTGAGAAAGCGCATCCAGAATGCTTACCCTGAGAAGCGAGAGGAAACCATCGGCTTGTGGGCCAAATGGTCTTACTATTTCCTTCATGAAATGCAGGTAGGTGATAAAGATGCAGAGCAGAGGGTTCGAGAGCTGATCGAAAACCCTTCAGGGTGCAAGTAGGCGGGTCGCCTTCGCCGATCCCCATCCGGAAACCTCCTCTCGCTTTGTCCGGTTTACGAGATTGGGGATCGAGGCGATCCGGATGTGGGAGCAAGGCGGAACGACGCTCTCCACTTTTCCCTCTTTCCTGCGGGCCTGGGAGCCATGAGGAGGGGAAAATCGCTTTCAGAGGTTGGGCCGGGATCCTGAACCCCCAGCTCAATCCCTGAAAACCTTCAATGAACAAAGCGCTCCGCAGGAATATGTGAACGCTGATCTCAGGCACTCGCTTCATGGTGTTCCGGCTTATGAACGTGATCCGATCACGCCGTCCAGAGATCCTTGCACTGCTAACTCCCCTGACCCTGACGGCGATCCTGATCGTCGCCTTCTATCTGCGGACGATCGGATTGAACTGGGACGAGAACCAGCACCTGCATCCCGATGAGCGCTTCCTCACGATGGTCACCGAGGCCCTGGCCTGGCCTCGCAGCGTGGGGGAATATTTCGACTCCGCTCGCTCTCCGCTCAATCCCTACAACCGCGGCTATACGTTCTTCGTCTATGGCGACCTCCCGATCATCCTGACGCGAGGGGCCGGCGAAGTCCTCACTGACCTCTGTCAGGCACAATGGATCCCGTGTCCCTTTCCGGAAGGGCGCGCGCTGGGTTACAACGAAGTCACCCTCCTTGGCCGGGCTCTTTCCGCCCTGCTGGATGCCGGGACGGTGCTTCTGACTTTTCTGATCGGCCTGGAACTGCTGGGGGTCGGCGGCGCGCTATTGTCGGCCGCGCTGATGGCCCTCAGTGTGATGAACATCCAGCAGGCCCATTTCTACACCACCGACACCTGGGCCACTTTCTTCAGCACCGCCGCGCTTCTGGGGCTGGTCCGGATGATCCGCCGGAATGAGCACGAGGCCCCCTCCTATCGCCTCGCGCTTGCTACCGGGGCCATGGCCGGTGCCGCGCTGGCCTGTCGGATCAACCTGTGGCCGCTCCTTCCCGTGATGGCCCTGGCGGCCGCGCTCCATCTCCGAAATCGGTCCCGGGAATGGAAGCCCT
>JAUQQB010000151.1 GCA_030550075.1 Chloroflexota bacterium
CATAGGCCAGATAGGGGACGACCGCGGTGATGCGGCCCGCGTTCGCCCGCTTGATCGTGTCCAGCAGGATGAAGAGCTCCATCAGGTTATAGTTCACCGGCGAGGCCGTGCTCTGGATCACAAAAACGTCCTGCCCGCGGACGCTGGCGAGCAGGCGGACGAAGATGTTTTCGTTCGGGAAGACGATGATCTCGCGGGGGAGCAATGGGACCCCCAGACATTCCGCGATCTCCTCGGCCAGTTGCGGATGGCCGGACCCTGCCACCAGAATCAGATCCCCGTAACGCCATGACGGCCCGGGCATTCGCGAGTGACCTCCCCATCGGATTGGATGCCAGCCTATTCATCATAGCCGGAATCGCGGAGATCCAAAAGAACCCATACTGAGGGAGGGTTGGGCGGCGACCTTCAAACGCCACCGCTCAACCTCACCGCTTCATCCCCTTTCCTTCTCCCGAAGCCGTGCGGAAGAGGGAAAAGGGTTAAGGAGTGCGGCGAAGGCTGAACTATTGCGCCCAAAGCCCAGTAACCAGGAAGCCCCATGAATACAGGTTCCCCGAAGGATACACGCAGCGGATTGGAGGGAGGCGTTGGACACTCGCTTTACAAGTTGTTATAATACCAAGCGAATGTTATTCTGGTAAAGCAAAATCTGGAGGATCGGATGTCGGTCGTGAAGGTAAGCCGCAAGTATCAGATTGTGATTCCCAGGAAAATCCGGGAGGCATTGGGCCTGCAACCTGGGGATCGGCTGCTCTTGCGTCTGGAGAACGATCGGGTCGTGATGCGCCTCCGACCCCGATCGCTGGCTCGACATCTTCGAGGGCTCCACAAGGAGGTCTGGCAGGATGTGGACGCACTCTCGTATGTAGAGCAGGAGAGGGCTTCATGGGAGTCAGAGGCTTAAAGGCGTTTCTCAGTCGACATCGGCGGGTTGGAGCGGATACGATGGTTTTTATTTATCACCTGCAGGATCACCCCCGCTATAGCCCTCTTACCCAGTTGCTCCTGGAGGCCTGGGAGATGGGCCGGAACGCCGGTGTAATCTCTCTCATTACCCTTCTGGAAGTCCTGGTGAAACCCAAGCGGGAAGGGAATATGGAGGCAGCCCGGGATTACCTGGAACTGCTCACCACCTATCCCAATCTGATGATCGTGGAGGTTGATCTGCAGGTGGCCGAGCTGGCTTCCGATCTGAGGGCCAGATATGGTGTCCGAACGCCGGATGCTCTCCAGGTGGCCGCGGCGCTCCGAGCCGGCGCGACGGGCTTCATCACGAACGATCGACGGTTGAAGCGAGTGGCTGAGCTAGAGGTCGTGTTGCTGGACGAGCTTCTGCCATAGCTGCCCCCGAGGAGGGGGGAAGAGGCCTTTGGGCATTCGGATTTATGGCTGTCGCGCATCCACGGCTTTCAAATAAGCGAGGATCGCCTCGATCTCGCTGTCGGAGAGGTGGAAGTTCGGCATCGCCGTGCCGGGTTTGATGGCCTGGGGATTTCGAAGCCAGAGGCGCAACACCACGTGGGCCGGATCATCCACCCGCCGGGTGATCCCGTTCAGATCCGGGGCCAGGATCCCGCCCCGGTCTCCGATCCGATGGCAACGCCGGCATCCGTACCGCTCCACCAGCATGGCCCCGGTTTCCGGCGAAGGATCCACCCGCTTCAAGAGGTTGAGCACCGGCCGCGGGGGATCCAGCAACAACCAGGCTCCCAGCGCCAGGCCGATGAGGATCGTCAGCACCATCCACCACCTTCGCATAGGGCGACCTCTATAGATGGATTTCAGTTGGCCGGCATCGATCTGGCGGTTATGACAGCTTCCACCGAACTGAAAGTCGGATGAAGTCCTCAGCGAAAGAACCCCATGCTTCCACAAGCCTCCGTTCCAGGACTCGGCGGCCTGCCCGGCTCCCCCTGTGGAGCGGGATGTGGAAAAGCCAGGCCCCACATTTTTCAGACATGCTCCGATCCTAAGGGAAGCAACAAGCTTGCCCAAGGCTCGAAATTATGATAAAGTTTATCAGCATAAGCATGCTGCTCAACGGGCTTGCGCTTGCATTAGAAGGGAGGGATCTATGATTCAAAAACGAACGACATGGCCTGCGCTGTTCATCGGTGCTGCGGGAATCATTCACATTGTCATTACGCCCCAACACTGGGCCCACGCCCCGGCCCATGGCTTGCTCTTCCTGGTGGTCGGCATCGCCGAAATCCTGTGGAGCATTGCGGCCTGGCGTCGCCCTTCGCCCAGCGTATACCGGATGGGAATGCTTCTGGCCGGCTGGCTGATCATTCTATGGGCCATTACGCGGGTGCTTCCCGCTCCCTTCGGTCACGGGCCGGAGCCCATCGAGCCGTTCGGCATTGTATGCAAGCTGGCCGAAGGGTTGGGAGTGGTTGTCATTGGATTGTTGATCTTTGGAGAGGCAGTCTCCCGGGCGGGACCGTTAGTGGCCTGGCGGGGCCTCGCGCTGCTGGCGGCGGGCGCGCTCGTGGCCGGGTTCGCGACCTACGGGGCGGCGCGCGCCGCGGAGCCGATGCTCCCATGGCTGGGAGTGTCCGCGGAAGCGCATTCGCACGACCACGGCGCGGTCTCCGAACCAGCCCATGAACACGAGCATGAGATGGCGGCAACGCCGGCCCACGAGCATCCTCACGAAGCGACGCCCTCGCCCGTTCATGAGCATCCGCACGAAATGACGCCTACCCACGAGCATCCTCACGAAGCAACCCCTTCGCCCGCCCACGAGCATCCGCACGAAATGACGCCCACGCCCACCCACGAGCATTCCCACGAAGGGACGCCCGCTCACGAACATTCTCATGAAGCGACCGCAACGCCGTCCCAGGGATCCGATTACTAACGGGTCGGGCCGGGAGATGGCGCGCATCAACAAGCCGGAGGGCGGATTCATTCGCGATCCGCCCTCCGGTTCTATCCGGCCTCATTGCGTGAGGAAGCCAACGCTCAAACCTTCTCCACCTTCACCCGGCTGTCATAGAAGACCGCCGAGCCGCCCACCGGATCCACCAGACACGTGTTCTTCAGGTAAGGATCCACCCGCATGGCGGCGTTGGCATGGATCCCTGTGGCCCGGCGCGGATCGCCTCGCACCACCACGCCATCGATGGTGATGTCCGAGGCGCCATACGCCCAGTGGCCGTGCCCCAGGCTGAAGGCGATCACGCCAGGCCGGATCCCCTGGATTACCTTCACCTTCCCTACCATGGGCCGCTTCTGGCCGTTCCCCAGATCCCAGACACCCTCCGGATTGGTGGGCGATGTGATCCGGACTCGATCGCCATCTTTCAGGCCCAGGCGGGCGGCATCCTGCGCGTTCATCAGCACGTAGTTCTCCGGCGCCAGGGCCAGCAGCCAGTAGTTGCTGATGGTCCGGCTCTTGGTGTGGAAGATCTCGCGATACGTGATCAGGTGGAACTCATAGCCCTCCTTTTCATCCTCCAGCCGGTTGCCCAGGACATCGGCGGGCGCCGGGATATATGTGGCGTAGCCAATCAGCGGCTTGCCGGTCATCGCGCTCTTGGTGGTCGCTGTCTTCTCCTGGTAGAGATTGATCAACTGTCCATACTTGTTCTTCACCTGAGCGCCCTCATACGCCTTCTCGAAATCCTGGAAGCGGCCGCCCCGGTTAAGCACGTAGACCACCTTTCGCCACAGATCCTCGCCCACAGTTGCCTTCCACCGTTCCGGATCGAAGACGCTCTTCGGGAGATGCTTGCGGGCCTCCAGGAAGATCCGCACCTCCTCATCGTCCGCATCCGGCACCGCGTCGGAGCCGTCCTCCTTCTCCCCAAAGGCCAGGTTGGCCACCATCCGCAGGTAGAGGTGGTCCGGATGCGTCAGCGGGATCCCCTCCCCCAGGCCGTTGGGCCCGAAGTTGGGCAACCCGAGGGCTTCCGCCAGGCCCAGGAGCATGGCCTCCAGGGAAAGCGGCATCTCCTGCCCGTAAACCTTCACGGTCTCTGTGAAAGGCGGGATCGCCGGCTGGCGCACGGGCTGGACCTTCCAGGCCACCGATGGATGGGAGCCGGCGAACTCCCACCGCTCCAGATAGGTGAGGTCCGGGAAGATGTAGTCCGCATACATCGAGGTCTCGCCGACCACGATGTCGCAGGCCACAATCAGCGGGATCTTCTTTGGATCCTTCAGGATCTCAATGTTGGTGTGGCCGGCGGGCAGGGCGTAAACCGGCGAGCCCATATAGATGAAGAGGATCTTGATGGGATATGGATAGGCGTCCCCCATGGAGGGGATCAGCTCCTGGTAGATGTCCGACGACAGCGGATACCAGTTCCGCTTCGCCGGATACTTCCCGTCATAGAGCGTGGTATCCTGCCACTTCACCTCGTGGCGGATGATGCTGATCCCGAATGGGCTGAGCTTGCCCGGATTCATGGCGCCCAGGTTGAAGGGCTTCTTGGCCTTGGCGCCGGTGTAATCATAGGTGGTGGCCTTTATCATCCCGCCCTTCCAGTCATAGTTGCCGATCAGGAGGTTCAGGGTGAACCAGGCCACCACGTTGTAGAAGCCGTTGGTATGCTGGGAGACGCCGCGGTGGACATCCGCCGCGGCCCGCTTGCCATGGCGGGTGAACTCGCGGGCCAGCTCCACGATGTCCTGCGATCGGATCCCGGCTTCGGCGGCGTATTCCTCGATGGTCATCTTCTCCGCGGATTCCTTCAGGATCTGCATGCCGCTCTTCACCCGGATGGACTTGCCATCCGGCGCCGTGAGCGTGGTGTCCACAAAG
Source organism: Chloroflexota bacterium (assembly GCA_030550075.1). Lineage (GTDB taxonomy): Bacteria > Chloroflexota > Anaerolineae > Thermoflexales > Thermoflexaceae > Thermoflexus. The sequence continues at coordinate 4,775 of JAUQQB010000151.1, forward strand.
AGATCCCCGACCACCGGGTTATCCGGGTCGTTGGGATCGAAGGCCACCGGTTTCCCGTCCACCATCGTTACCAGGAGATCGTAGGCGAACTCCTTCCCCTCGGGGGTCACATAGACCGTGACCTTCTTCCCCTCCTTCTCCACCTCCTGCTTCGTGGTGAGCCCGATCTCGGAAGCGCGCAGGAAGGGACCGGGGGTGCCATCGTCGGCGATCTTCGCCAGCCAGACCGCGTTGGTCCAGGTGGGCTCCCCGGCGGCTTTGGCGGCCGCCTTGTTGGCGTTGCGGAGGTATTTCTCATCGTAGCGCTGGTTCTCGATGATCCAGCGGATCATCCCCATGGCGATGGCGCCCTCAGTGCCCGGCTTGTTCGGGATCCACTTCCAGGCCCTGGCTGCCGTCTTCGAGAACCGTGGATCGATCACGGCATACTTCAACCGGCCCGAGACCAGCCCTTCCGTGATCCTGGTCACGCGCAGGGGTGGCCCGTAGTTGCCCTCGAAGGGACTTGCCCCCACGAAGATCACGAACTCGCTGTTGCCCAGATCCGCCTGCCAGTAGAACTTGGCCCCGCCGGAGAACTTGCCGTCCACGAATTGCTCCGACATCGCCTTGCACCCGAAATACAGGGAGCCCTGGCAGACGGTGGTGTGGCCGTGGCGGTTGACCGTGCCCAGTCCGTCGCCGAAGAAGCGGTGGATGAAATCCGAACGCCCGCCTTTGAGCCGGCCCCAGATGATCGCGATCTGATTGTTCTTCGGCCCAAGGTCCGGGTGATCGGGATCGATCAGGGTGTTCAGGTGATCTGCGAACTTCTGCTTGAACTCCTCCACCAGCGCTTTCTTCTTCTCCGGATCCTTCTCGCCCCAGATCTTCTTAACAAAATCGCCCATTTCCTTCATCACCTTGGGATCCCGGAGCGCCCAGAGATCCTTAAGGCCGGGCACCGGGCCTTCGCCGAAGAGATCGCCCCCTTCCACGATCTCGCGGATCGCCTGCTCAAAGGGGATTGTGATCCACTGGTTCTCCCCCCGCCGGGTGCCGGGCTTGCGCTTGAGGACCACCCGGATGCGGTAGGGGTCATATGCCGTCTGTATGCCGGCCTGACCTTTGGGACAGATCCCACCGTCGATCGCGGCGGCTTCCTTCAAGGGCGTCTTATAAGGAAGATGGGGATAGAGGGCCCATGGCGAATAGGGGTTACCATCGATCTTGGCCGCCACGCCGTCCAGAAGCTTCACCTTGATGCCGCACTGGGTGTTGCACTGCTGACAGACCGTGAAAATCATGTTTTCCGGTCGCCCCAGCGGATAATCGCCCTCCGCCTCCGGCCGGAAGCTGGCCAGGGTGCGGGCGGCCTGGGTGAAGAGCGCCGTGCCTCCCACCAGCGCGGCGGTCCTCAGGAATTCGCGGCGGGTCAGCCCTGTTCCCTGGGGCTGCTCCGCGGGCTTCTCCTCCCGGGTCTTCGGGCGCAGATCCATCGCCTTCGTCATCCTGCACCTCCTGTCTCTCGGATAGCGGATCTTCAATGGCAGGCTCTCCTTCCGCTCAGGCGCTGCGCACATGTTCCGGCGTCAGCGGCAGTCGATCGTAAGCGATCAGGAAAATCAACCCGGCCAGGCCGCTGATGCCGATGCTCACCGCCCATTCCATCAGGCTGGGGAAGTAGTGGAACTGCAACCGGACGCTGTGGAAGGCCCCGATCAGTTGGGGCAGCTCCGGCACGCTGAGGGCCGGGAATACGATGTTCGCCCGGGCGGCGGCGAATCCCAGGAGCACCAGGAAACCCGCCAGGGCCGCCCACGGCGGCTCTGTGGCCAGCCGCGGCCAGAGCAGGATAAGGATCGGCACCACGCTGCCCAGGAAGATCTGGAGGATCCAGAACGCCCACCAGTAACGGCCGAACATCACCTCCATCACCGCCGCAATGTTCATCGGCATCCCGCCGTAGACGCTCTGGGAGAAATCCGCCCACAGGAAGTAAAGCTTGATCAGCTGCAACACCAGGGTCAGGATCGCCAGGACCTGAAGGAGGGAGCGTCGATGCTCATTCGCCGCTCGATCGAAAAGCCCATAGACCAGAAGCAACAGGGCCGCCCCGGAGGCCAGGGAGAAGAAGGGGAATTGCACCGGGAACAGGCCCACATGCCAGAAGGGCCGGGCCGCCTGAACCCCTAAGAGGGCCCCCACGCCGCCGCTCAGGAAGAGGGCCAGGAA
>JAUQQB010000152.1 GCA_030550075.1 Chloroflexota bacterium
TCGACTGGAGAGCCTCCCAGAGCCCGGCACGTTCCAGGGCCTGTCGGGCCGCCCGGCCGTACGGTGCATGATCCGGGTTGGCGATCGCTATGTGGCGGATCGCAGGGTCCTGGAGGTCGGAGAGGGAACGAAGGGCCTTCGGGAATTTCGGCGAGGCCACCAGGGCCAGCCGTCCCCGGGCATAGAGCCCTTCAGTGCCGGGCACGGTGTGGCCGCCATGGCGGAGCCGCTCGATATATCCCCAATCGGCGGATAAGAAGAGATCAAAAGGTGCTCCGTTCTCGATTTGCTGGGTCAGCTGCCCGCTGGAGCCGTAACTCACGATCACGCGAATCCCTGTCCGGGCCTGATAAACCCGAACCAGCTCCTCCATGGCTACCCGGAGATCGGCAGCAGCCGCCACGAGCAACTCCTTCCCACCCGGATTCCTCTGGCCAGAGAGATGCCCCCCTGAATTCGGGAGCCTGCCCTGACAGGCGGCGAGAGCTAACCCGATGCAGAAGAGCCAGATCGAATAGATCCCTACCTTCGGTTGCTTCACCGAGCAAGTCCCCCTCAGGAATGATGCGGCTTTCCGCCAAGAAGGGATCACTGCCAGAACACACTCCAGATCCAATCTACTATAGCATGCACCATGGCAGCGGTCGTGACCTTCCCCGTTTGCAGATACGTCCGCCCGTAAAAGAACCCCGCTATAGTGGCCAGGATGGCGTAAAGACCAACCTTCGGGGGATTGTTCAGATGGGCCAAGCCGAACAGAAGGGAGGATAGCATGAGGGTGTGCAACGGAGGCCATCCCAGCACGCGCTGAAAGTGCACGTGTAACACCCCCCGAAACAGGATCTCCTCCGGGAGTCCGATGAAAAGATAGATCGCCAGCCAGCGGATCAGGGCCTCCGGGGGGTTGGGAAGCGAGGCGGCGGGGACAATGAAACCCGTGAGCAGCCCGAAGGGCAATCCGAAAGCGGCGAAACTCGCCAAATTCAACGCCACAACCCCCAGATCCCTCCAGGTCCAGCGGAAGGTGAATCCCAGATCCGGGAATCGGCCGGCGAGGATGAGCAACCACAGGAACAACACGATCACGGCCAGGTGAGGATATGAGGGACCTCCAGCGATTAGAGGATTCTCCGGAAGACGCTGAAACTCCACCGCATACCAGAGAAAAAGGATGGCACCAAAGAAGAGCAGATGCGAGCGCCGCCGGGTCTCCGGAGGCCATCCGAGGAGGAAGGGAACGGGCCAGAGCCCAGCGCCAATCCGGAACGCCCAGCTGATGGGGTCTGATGGAGATGGGCCGGGGATCAGCAGGAAGGATAGGGCCTCTGCCACCATCAGGCCATCGATAGCCCTCCATGGGGCGCGATTATGAACCACCATCATCGTGGGCACCAGGAGGATCGCCAGGCCGAAGAGCAGCGTGCTCAGGGCGAGCGATTCCCCTCGAAGAATGCGCAGCAACTCGCCTCCGAACCACAGGGCGAAGGGGATCCCGTAGACTCGTCGGATGTCCGCCCCTATCCAGCGGCGCACGGAATCCACCGGAAGCCAGGCGCTTCCCAAATAGCCTGCCATCAAAGTGGCGAAGAGAACCCAAGCAGAAAGGGCGAGGCCTGACGGATCCTGCCGGAGGGCAAGGCCTCCGAAACTCAGGACGGCTACGACCCATAGTCCCACCCCCGGCCATTCCTGCCGGATGGTCGGAATGAGCCCAGCGGGCACCCCGCGGGGGCCCTTGGGGATTCCGGAGGAAGTGGACTTCGAGGTTTTTTCCATTCTTCCCCTCGTCTTTTGAAGGGCGCATTGAACCGCAGTTTAATTTATGTTACACTTTTAAAAGAATTTATTGGAAATGGAGGAAACCCTGAACCGGCGAGAGCAGTCCAGCCGACCGCTCAGCCCGATGATGCGGGCCTATTTGGCAGAGATCTATCGCATGGGGGAAGGAGGGCCTGTGCGGGCCGCCGCGCTGGCCCGACGTTTAGATGTGACCACCCCTGCGGTCGTCCGCATGCTGAACCGCCTGGAGGCGTATGGGTTGATCCGACGGACTCGCCATGGGATCCTTTTGACGGAAACCGGCGAGCGGGAGGCGCTGCGAGGCATCCGCCAGCATCGGATCCTGGAGGCCTTCCTGATGCGCGTGCTGGGCATCGGCTGGGAAGAAGTACACGCCCTGGCCGACCGACTGGATCCCGTGATCGACGAGAGGCTATGCGAGCGGATGTATGAGGTCGCCGGGCGTCCAGCCCATTGTCCTCATGGAGATCCCATCCCCACACCAGATGGGCGCATGCCTTCGCTTTTCGACATTCCGTTAAGCGAAGCGCTCATCGGCGCACGAGGGCAGATCACCCGTGTCAAGACGGAGGATCCCGAACAACTCCGATATCTGGGCTCCCTGGGTTTGGTCCCTGGGACCTCTTTCGAGGTAATCGCTCGCGCCCCCTTCAACGGACCGCTGCGCCTTCGCCTGGCTCAACATGATGTGATCATTGGGCTGGAGCTGGCGCATCATATCCGTGTGCTTCTAGAACCAGAGTAGACTCCTTCCAGGGCTTTAGGGAGATCCATTTTTGGAGCTGAGCCGAGCACCGAAGGCGCTCAGACCAGCTCTAAAACAAGCCTGAATTCCCTCCTCCCCGTCCCTTGGGCCGTGGAGAGAGGCTCCTTGACTCTCTTTGACGCTTGTCTAGAAGGTGGGAGCGAAAAATTTTTCGCCCCCACTCTCGATACTCCAGCGAGTCCATCCGGTGAAGGATCAGGAGGCACCCAATGGTCGCCACTCTCACCCAGTTCATCAAAGACCACGGTCTTACGCTCCACCTCAGCCTTTATGAGTTCTCTCCTCAAGCCCCTACGGTGATCTTCCTCCACGGAATGACCGCCCATGCTGGCTTCTACAGCGAGATGGTCCCGGGCGTGAATTACCTGCGAGCCCTGGCGGAGGCTGGGCTCAACGTGGTCGCCCTGGATCTCCAGGGGCACGGGCGGAGCGGGGGAACCCGCGGTCACTTCACCTACGCGGACGTCATCCGGAATATCCGGCGGGCGGTGGATTTCGCCATGGAACACTACCATGACCGGATCGGAATCACCGGCTCCAGCATGGGCGGCATTCTGGCTTTCTACGCCGCGCTGGAGGATCCCCGGATCCGCGCCGTGGTATGCCATAATGTGCTGGATCTGGGGGACATCCGCCCTGTCCTTTATCTGCGGCGGCACTTCGTTCTGGTTCCGTTGGCCCGGGCGGCGCGGCCGTTTCAATTCCTCCTGGGCTGGATGCCTGTGCCGGTGCGCGCTTTCCTGGAACCTTCCCATGTCTTCGAGAAGCCAGAGAACCTGCGTCGATGGCAAGCGGATCGGCTCTGTGTGTGGGCCTATTCCTTGAGCGCCTGGATCTCGGTGTTTCTGAATCCGGTGGATAAACCCCCTATCGAAGCCATGGCGAAACCCGTGCGCCTTCTGGTTGGCGAGCGCGATCGGATCCTGCCAGCAGATTACCACCGGGAGTTCTTCGCCCGGCTTCAATGCCGGAAGGATCTGATTGTGGTGCCTGGAGCTGGACATATGCTGCCTCTGGAATACCTGGAGACCACGGTCCCCCTCGTGGCCGAATGGTTCCACGAGCATCTTCGCCATTAGCATGCGGCGGCAATGATCCGGGTGGCGGTGAAAGGCGGAGGCGATCTGGGCACCGGAGCGATCCTGCGGCTCCATCGGGCGGGCTTTCGGGTGTGGGTCACGGAGCTCCCCCAGCCGCTGGCGATCCGACGAGCCGTGGCTGTGGCCAGCGCCGTTTATGAAGGCGTCATCACCATCGAAGGCCACACCGCCCGCCGGGTGGAGAGCCCATCCGAATTCCCGAGCGTCTGGGAACGTGGGGAAATCCCGGTGCTGGTCGACCCGGAGGGAGAGAGCATCCGGCGGCTGGGGCCGGAGGTCGTGGTGGATGCGATCATGGCCAAGCGCAACACCGGGACCTCGATCACCGATGCGCCGGTGGTGGTGGCCCTGGGACCAGGCTTCACCGCCGGCGTGGATTGCCATGCGGTGGTCGAGACGGCGCGGGGCCATGACCTGGGACGGGTCTACTACATTGGAAGCGCCCTGCCGGATACGGGGATCCCGGGGACGATCGGCGGGCACGATGTATTGCGGGTGCTGCGAGCCCCGTGCGCCGGACGCTTCCGGGGAATGCGACGCATCGGCGACCGCGTGGAGGCCGGGGAGATCATCGCCTACGTGGAGGAGACCCCGATTCGGACAGCTATCGCCGGGGTGTTGCGGGGGATCCTCTTCGATGGCCTGGAGGTGAGGCCCGGCATGAAGGTCGGCGATGTGGATCCCCGGGCGGAAGCCCGCCATTGTTTCACCGTTTCGGATAAATCGTGGGCCGTCGGCGGAGGGGTCCTGGAGGCCGTGTTGAAGGGCCTTCGGGAACGGGGGCTCATCCCCTGGTGAGCGGAGCGGACCGATTTATGCAGGGATTTTTGGGGTTAGGAGGGGCCGCCTTTAGCTGCCCTGCCTGCCCCAGAACCTTCGATTCTTTAACAGGAGGTAAACCCTTGTGGATCCGCGTCGCCATCCTGGATGAGATTCCGGTGGGAAGCGCAAAGGTCTTCATGGTCGAGGGCCGGGCCATTGCGCTGACCCGGGTGGGCGATCAGGTGTTCGCCTTCGGAGATGTCTGCACTCATGATGGCGGCCCGCTGGCGGAAGGAAAACTGGAAGGCCATGTGATCCAGTGCCCTCGCCACGGAGCCCGCTTCGACATCCGAACCGGCCGTGTGCTTCGATTGCCGGCCGTGGTGCCGATCCCGGTTTACGAGGTGAAAGTGGAAGGGAACGAGGTCTGGGTAAACCCGGCGTCCAGGTAAAAGAGCTGCGACGTAACCCTCGCGGAGGCTACGCATGGCTTCTCACCCGGTCGCGATCGTCCACGCCGAGCTGTATACGCCCGCTCGACGGATCGAAAATGGGACGGTGGTGTTTGCGGAGGGACAAATCTTGGCGATCGGGCCCTCCCACGAGGTCCGTCTGCCCCGGCGGGCGGAGCGGATCGATGCTCAGGGGCGCCCGGTGACCCCTGGGCTCATCGATCTCCACATCCATGGGATCGAAGGCTGCGACCTCTTTGGGCCGGAACTGGCGGAGGCCGCCCGACGCCTCCCTCGCTACGGGGTTACAGCGTTCGTTCCCACCACCCTGACCTTGCCTGAAGAGGAAATCCTTCAACGCCTGCAGGCCATGGCTCAGGTGATGGAGACGCCGCCTCCCGGAGCACGGATCCTGGGAGTTCACATTGAAGGACCCCATCTTTCCCCAAAGCGACCAGGGATGGCCAATCCGACATGGTTCCGCCCGCTGACCCTGGACGCCATCGACCGCTATCAGACTGCTGTCGGCGGACGTATCCTGTTATGGACGGTCGCCCCTGAAGAAGGCGAGGCCATGCAGGCCATCCCCGCGCTGGTCGCCCGGAGCATCATCCCGGTGATCGGCCACAGCGATGCGACTTATGATCAAGCGATGGAAGCCATTCAACGGGGCGCCCGGCAGATCACACACTTTTTCAACGCGATGCGTCCTTTCCATCATCGGGAACCCGGGCTGTTCACGGCGGCCCTGCTGGATCCGCGGGTGATCACCCAGCTGATTGCGGATGGGCAACATGTGCATCCAGCGGCGATGCAGCTGCTGTTCCGGGTGAAAGGCCCTTCCGGAGTCGCCTTGATCAGCGACGCCGCGCCGATGGCTGGGCTGCCCCCAGGCCGTTACACCTGGCTGGGCTACGAGGTGATCGTGGCCGATGGACGATGTCAGACCCCGGAGGGCGCGCTGGCGGGCTCGATCGCTCTTATGAACGAGGGCCTGCGCGTGTTGATCGAGGAAGCCGGCATCGATCCGCTTGACGCCGTTCGCAGCGCCACCTGGACGCCCGCTGAGGCGCTGGGCCTGCGGAAGCTGGGGCGCCTTCGGCCGGGAGCTCCCGCCGATCTGGTTTTGTGGGCACGATGGGGGATCCCGGAGGAGGTCTGGATCCACGGAGAACGGATAGTGTAAAACCCGGTGGCGGATTCTCCCCCATGCCATACCTTTATCCCGACGCTTCGAAGGGACGACCCCATTGGAGGAAACAAGCGGAGATGTCGGGTCGAGGTCCTGCGTTCCTTTTTGATCTGGATGGCACCCTGATCGACAGTGTGTATCAGCACGTGCTGGCATGGCGGGAAGCCCTGGAGGCGGTGGGGATCTCACTATCCGTGTGGCGGATCCACCGGCGCATCGGGATGAGCGGTGGGCTGTTGCTTCGAGCGTTGCTGCGGGAGACCGGCCGGGAGGTCACCCCTGAGGAAGTCGCCCGGATCCAGCAACATCACGCGGAGGCCTTTGCCCGAATGCTCCCCCAGGTCCGCCCCCTCCCCGGTGCCCGGGAGCTCCTTCGGACGCTCACCGGGGCTGGGCTGCCATGGGCCATCGCTACCAGCGGTCGTCGTGAGGTGGCCCAGCCCATCTTAGATCTTCTGGCTCTCGACCCGTGGGTCCCGGTCGTGACGCGAGACGATGTTCATTACGCAAAGCCGGATCCCGATCTCTTTCTGACCGCGGCGGAGCGGCTGAAAATCCCGATTCAGGAATGCGTGGTGGTGGGCGACAGCGTGTGGGATTTGCTGGCCGCCCGGCGGGCGGGCGCTCTGGGCGTAGGATTGCTATCTGGAGGCTACGGGCGGGAGGAGCTCGAGCGGGCCGGTGCCTATCGGGTGTATGAGGACCCGGCGGACCTGCTGCAACATCTGGATGAGATCGGGGTTCGCTGAAAGAGTTTTTAGAAGTTGCGTAACTATTCAGCCGTTCTCCCGCAATGCCTATACGGATAGAGGCGGTTTTCTCCTGGGGGCATGTGGGGCCGAGCCG
>JAUQQB010000153.1 GCA_030550075.1 Chloroflexota bacterium
CCCCACGGCCCTTTGGGCCGTGGGGAGGGGGGAGAAAGGGGGGTGGGGCCCTTCCGCCGCTTCGCGGGAGCTCCGAACGGAATGTGGCCCGGCTGAATAGTTACGTTTCCCAAATCTCATACGGATCGGAGCCTCAGTGTTCATCGAGCCCAGTCGCTTTGGATAGGGCGAATGATGTTTTGAGGGGCCTGCCCCGCGATCCTTCGTCAAACCCATCGGTGATTTGCCGATAACGATTCTTTCTGTAGACAACAAGTTTATAGAAGCGCGCGCAACGCCTGATCCAGATCTTCGATAAGATCCTCGGGGTGTTCAAGGCCGATCGCAAGGCGAAGCAGATTGCCTGGTGTGGAGCTACCAGGCCCCTCGATGGAGGCCCGATGCTCGATGAAGCTTTCGGGCCCGCCAAAGCTGGTGGCCCGGATGAACAGCCGTGTCCGTTCCGCCACCTGAAACGCCGCCTCCTGTCCTCCCCGGACCTGGAAAGAGACCAGGCCGCCGAACATGGACATTTGCCGGGCAGCCACCGCATGCCCCGGATGCCCGGGCAGGCCCGGATAGGGCACGGCCTCTACCGCAGGATGCTGAGCCAGGAAGGCAGCGACTCGCATCGCGTTCTCGCAGTGGGCCCGCATCCGGTAAGGGAGGGTCTGAAGGCCACGCAGGATCAACCAGCTTTCAAACGGCGGAAGGATGGCCCCGCCGGTCGTCTGGATCTCCCGCATGCGCCGGGCAAAGGGGGTCTCTTCCTTCAGCACCACGATCCCGCCTATCGCGTCGCTGTGCCCGCCCATGTATTTGGTGGCCGAGTGCACAACCCCATCGGCCCCCAGGGCCAGAGGGCGCTGGAGGATAGGGGTGGCCAGCGTGTTATCGCAAATGCAGAAGGCACCTGCCCGATGGGCAAGCGCGGCGATTTGCGCGATATCCGTGATGCGCAGCATCGGATTCGAAGGCGTCTCCACCCAGATCAACCGGGTCTCCGGCCGGATCGCGGATTCCACAGCGGAGGGATCGGCCATGTCCACAAACGATACGGAAAGCCCCCAGGCTGTGGCGATCTCCCGGAACATTCGAGCGAGGCCGTGGTAGAGATCCTTTGGGGCCAGCACGTGCGCTCCTGGGATGAGGGCCTGTAGCACCGCGAAGGCCGCCGCGGAGCCGGAGGCGAAGGCCATCGCTACCGCGCCGCCTTCCAGAGCTGCTGTGGCCTCTTCGAGAGCCTCGCGGTTTGGATTGCCCAGCCGCGTGTAAATATAGCCGCGGGGATAGCTTCCATCGGCCGCCCGTTCAAACGTGGTGGAAAGATAAATCGGCATGGCCACCGCCCCGGTGGCGGGGTCGATTCGCGATCCAGCGTGAACGGCCAGGGTCTCCAGACGCATCTCCTCACCTGGCTGCAGGCCAAGGATTGTGGGAGGCAGGTGTGAGAAGCAGGACAGGGAGCTTTGCGCGTTTGCGTGCACTCCCTAAACCAGCCCGCTCAGGCCCATCTGGCCGGCCAGGGCGTTCAGGCGTTCCGCTGCGTAGGTCTGGGATTGCTCAATCGCCTGATTGATGGCCGCTACCAGCAGATCCTGGAGCATCTCGATGTCTCCGGGGGATAGCAGGGATGGATCGATGGTGATCGAACGCACGCGCTGATCTCCGGTGATCACCACCGTGATCGCTCCTCCGCCCGCGGTCACAGTCAGGGTTTCCTGGGCCAGGGCCTCCTTGGCCTTCATCATCTCTTCCTGTAGCCGCTGGATCTGCTGGAGGAGTTGCATCGGGTTGCCGGGCAAACGTCCTTTCGCCATTGGGAAGCTCCTAGAGGAGGGATATGTTTTTTGTGGGGTGCGGGCACCGAAGGCGGCCCGCACCCCACAAAAATTCCACATGGAGTGACCACCGTCCAGAGGGGGCAATGGAATTACTCTTCCTCCACTTGCGCCCCGAGATCTTCTACCGCCCGTCGGATCAGAGGATCCTCCGTGGGGGAACGCCCCCGACGGGTTTTCCGAGCCACAATGTTTTTAATGATCACTGGGGACCCGAACGTATGGCTCAGGATGTCTTCCACCAGCGCCTGGGCCTTAGCCCGGGGATCCTGGAATTTGTCCCGTAGCAATTCAGAGGGCCAGGCGAGAACCACGATGTTCCCTTCCACGCTGTGAAGAGCGCATGACTTCAGCAGCGCTTCCGTGGGGAGACTCTGGGCTCGAACGGCTTTCAGGATGCTGGCCCAGCGTTCCCGAAGGGCCTCCAGAGTCAGACCTCCGGTTCCCGCCCCTGCTGCCGGCGCAGCCGCTGAAGGAAGCGGGGCCGGTGTCCCAACGGCCGGGGATAAGGACACAGGGGAAGGAGCAAGGGCCGAGGTTGGAGCCGGAGCCGCCCGAGTGGCCCGGACCTGCTGACAGGCCAGCGCGGCCTCCACGAATGCCAGCTCCAGTGCCAGCTGGGGCTGCCACGCGGTTCGCATGTCTGATGCCGCGGCGGTGAATAAACGAATGAGACGGGGGAGGATCTCAGGGGGCAATGCATGGGCATGCCGCTGCGCCACCGCCATCTGCTCAGCGGGAAGATCCAGGGTCTCCGTATGTCCCCACTGGATCCACATCACCGCCCGTAGATGTTCCACCAGCTGACGGGCCAGCTGTTGCGGATGGGCGCCCTCCTCGATCGCCCGGGCGATCAGCGTCAGGCCTTGAGCGGTCTCGCTCTCCCCCAGCGCCTCGACCACTTGGCTGACCAGATCCCAGCGCCCGGCGCCCAGGGCTCGCTGGACCCGTTCTACCGTAATCGGCTCCTCATCGGCGGCCAACTGATCCAGCAGGGTGACTGCATCCCGGAGACTACCGGTGGCCTGGCGTGCAATCCAGGTCAGGGCTTCTGATTCAGCGATTAGCCCTTCTGATGCCACAATCTCCTCCAGACGCCCCGCGATTTCCGCCGTGCTCAGCCGGCGGAAATCGAAGCGCTGACAGCGCGAAAGGATCGTGGCGGGGATCCGATGGGGTTCGGTCGTCGCCAGGACGAAAATGACATGCGGTGGAGGCTCCTCCAGGGTCTTGAGGAGCGCATTGAAAGCCTCTGTGGTGAGCATATGGGCTTCGTCGATGACGTAAACTTTATAGCGGGCCTCATTGGGCGAGAACCGAACCCTCTCCCGGAGATCCCGGATCTCGTCGATGCCCCGGTTGGATGCCGCATCGATCTCAATGAGGTCAATGAGGCGACTTTCATTCACCGCCTGGCAAATCCGGCAGCGATCACAAGGGCGCTCCTCAACAGACTCAGCCAGGCAATTCACCGCCTTGGCCAGCAGGCGCGCCGTAGTCGTCTTGCCGGTCCCCCGCGGACCCGCGAAGAGATATGCGTGGGCGATGCGGCCCAGGCGCAGGGCGTTGCGCAGGGTGCGGGTCACATGCTCCTGGCCGACCACTTCTTCAAAGCGTCGGGGGCGCCACTTGCGGTAGAGGGCGAACGGCATCGGCGGTCACGCTCCGGAGTCCTGCCAGTCTGGCCGGGATTATAACCGACGCCCCGAAAATGGGCAACGATGGATCTGTTCTGCCCAGGGCTTCTCAACCTTCCCATTTCTCGGGCAAGTTCATGATCACGCGCATTCGAATCCTTTAGCGGACACGCCTCCAGACGCATGGATGCCCTTTTTCGGAGGGGGTATCTTCAGACACACTGAACGGCGGCAAGCTGGGAGGCCTGCTCTTTGAGGCCAAGCCACAGGCCTTGAGCCTCCGGAGCATTTGCGCTAACATTAAACCCCAGCCGGTGAGCGGGAAGGGAATGCCATCGCGCAAGTTGTGGTGTCCTTCGATGCGCCATGCCCTGCACAAGGGGATCTTCCCCATGGGTCTGGAAACTTGCAACGATCCTGAGCCCTGATAACCCTCAAACGGGTGGAATATTGACCATGGAACTGGAGGAGAAGCCCCCCCTTTCGCTGGATTCCCGGATATTCATCGAAGACCGGTTATATTTCTCTACGGTAGGAGCAGTGCGGACAGACCGGGGATGGATCTGCATTGATACGCCTGCCGATCCTTTGCATGCGATCTGGTGGCGGCAAACCCTAAAAGCGATCGCCCCGCTTCCAATCCTTGCGGTGATCTATACGGATGCGGGCCGGGACCGAGTCCTGGGAACCGCGATTCTTCTGGAGGAGGGCCCTGGCCTGGTCATCGCGCATCATCAAGCCTTCGACCGGATCAAAAGCCATGGGGAGATGGGGCGTCAGCAGGTGATGGACGCCCTGATCAACCTGGGTCAGAGCGAATCCGCAGAGATATTGAATCGAACCCCATTGGCGCTGCCGAACCTCACCTTCTCGGATCGCCTGGTTCTGAACTTCGGCTTGCCAACGCTGGTCCTGGAGCATGTCGATGGGGCCTCCCCGGGTCAGATCTGGGTTCGGGTCCCAGAGCATGATGTGGTGTTCGTTGGGGATACGGTGACGCTGAACGCTCATCCGAACCTGAGCGAAGGGGACCTGGAGCGATGGCTGGAACAACTTCAGCAGCTGCAGGCCGGGCGCGTGGCTCGTCGCGTGGTCCCCGGGCGAGGCCCGTTAGTGGAACCGAAGGGGGTCTCGCCGGTCCTCGATTACCTCAAGAGCCTGCTGAAACGGGTGAAAACGCTGGCGGAAGGCCATCGAAAGGTCGAGCTGGGTCCTCTCGTGAACGAATTCATGGCTTACTTTCCAGTTCCCGAACACGACCGCGAGCGAATTCAGCGTCGTCTTCGTCTTTCCATTGAGCGTTTGCTGGAGCTTTATGCGAAGGGAAAGAAGGCGAAAGCTGGAAAAACCGCGACGGCCAAGGCCGGATCTCGGAGGAAAATGTGAACCGTTGTTTTCGGGATTGGGTCAGGAGCCTTCGACTCCTCGCTCAACCCCTGACCGCGATTCTCAGATTTTGCATCCTCCTCTTCTTTCATGTAGGATAGGTTTTGCATCGATTAGCCTCAGAGAGAGGTAAGCGAATGACTTCCACGATCCGCGAGCCGATTCCTCTGGAAGCGGCCTCCGTTTCCCCACCCCGCCTCTCGCGGCGTCCAGAGTGGTTAAAAGTCCGGGCCCCTCAAGGGGAGAATTATGAATTTGTGCTCCGGCTGATGCGGGGCAAGCAGCTCCATACGGTTTGCGAGGAGGCCCATTGTCCGAACATTGGGGAGTGCTGGGGGCGGGGCACGGCGACGTTCATGATCCTGGGGGATGTATGCACGCGTTCCTGCCGGTTCTGTGCCGTCAAGACGGGCCGCCCTCTGGCGGTGGATTGGGATGAGCCGAACCGGGTGGCGGAAGCGGTTCGAGCGATGGGGCTTTCTCATGTCGTCGTGACTTCGGTGAATCGGGACGAATTGCCGGACGGAGGGGCCACGCTCTTCGCGATGACCATCCATCGGATCCGAGAGCGGGTTCCGGGCTGCACCGTGGAGGTGCTTACGCCGGATTTTAAGGGGTCCATCGATGCCCTGCGCATCGTCATCGAGGCGCGTCCGGATATTTTTAACCATAACGTGGAGACGGTACCGCGGCTTTTTAAGAAAGTGCAACCGCAGGATCGCTATGAGTGGGCAATGGCCACGCTTTCCAATGCCAAGAAACTGTGGCCGGAATGCGTCACCAAGTCCGGGATCATGGTCGGGCTGGGAGAGCTGTGGGAGGAGATCATTGAGGTGATGAAGGACCTGCGGGCAGTGGGCGTAGATATCCTCACCATCGGCCAGTATCTCCAGCCGTCCCGGAATCACCTTCCGGTGGAGCGGTTTTACCGCCCGGAAGAGTTTGAGAAACTGAAGCGAATCGGCTACGAGCTGGGGTTCCGATGGGTGGAGAGCGGGCCGCTGGTACGCAGCAGCTACCGGGCGGAAGCCCAGGCCCGGGCGCTCTCCCGAGTGCCCCGGCCAGCTGAATAAGAGACGGCACCAGGGCTTCTTTCAGATTAGGGCTTGCGCACTTCCATTCAGCCTATAGAGGGGTGGCCTTCGATTCAGGCTTTCCGCTGACGCGAGAGCAAGACCCGCCGCCCCTAAAATTTAGCAGACTTGATGCATTGGGCTTTGGACAAATTCGCCGACCCCTCTATCCAGGGCTTTTGGGGGTGGGGATTGCTCCATTCCAAGGCACTACACGAATTCGTGAATTCGTGTAGTACCTTAGAGCGCACCGAGAGGCAAGTTCTGCGGCACGCTTTGTCTGAAGTCCAGTGATGCATAATCAGGCGGATGATTGCTCTACCCCTTTATCCCCCCTTCCCATGGCCGATAGGGCTCGTATCCGATCATCACTGCGCAGATCGCTGATAACCAATGGTGCGAGTTCCCATCCACCTTCAATTTGGGGGGTCGGGGGCCGGGGCGGGGGGCCAAAGGCCCCTGAAAGAGGTACCACACGAATGTTTTATAGAATCATTTGTGTGGTACCTCTTTTTCTCCCCTTCCCACGTCCCAAAGGGCCGTGGGGAGGGGAGAAAGGGGGAGGGACTGTCCTTTTCCACCTTGCCAAGAACCCGAACGAGCACCACTGGTTAATAAAAGCGAAGCGCCGGGGGCCGCCATCCCCGGCGCTCGGCTAAAAGGAGGAGAAGAGGTTCCGCCCGCTGCTCGCTTATAATGTAACGCATCGCTGGCTCCGGATCTGGACGTAAACCCAACGTTTTACCGACGCTTTCCCAACGCCATATAGAATTTCCTCTCTCTGGGATATTGGGCCGGGGTCTGCTGGCCTCAGCCCAACACCCTAAACCCTATAGGGGTTACGCAGTTGACCTCCGCCATTGGGTTTGGGGGCTGGGACGGGCGCCGAAGGCGCCC